>CAIPFQ010000001.1 GCA_903864395.1 uncultured Chlamydiae bacterium
ATAACGCCCCCGAGAACAAATATCCCGAGGCATCCAACGCCCTTCGGTTTTTTCAAAACGGCTTTTTTCCTTAAACGAAACATTTTTCTCCTTCTGAAGCAAGTGCGCAAAAAAGGTCACATACGCCTCTTCGAGTCCTTCTTCCACCTCTAAAATATCCAAACCTACAAACTCGGTACTCAAGCAAAAGGCTAAAATCTCTTTCTCCCATTGCTCTAAATTTTTTTGATACTGAGGATTTTCAGGATGCGTTGTCTCCATAATGTACACAACTTTATGCAAAGCATACGCCGAATACCTCGATCGCATCAGAGTAACAGCAGAAGGGGGAATTTCTCCTTGATGGAATCGTCCGCAGCAAGCTTCATAGGCATCGCCACTTCGGCATGGGCAAAACATCATCCGCGCGCCTTCACCTTTTCTTCTTGGCGAATCTCCGCACCCAAGCGACCCAATTCATACCCTTGGTAATCGACAAATTTAAAAAATCGCTCAAAATGGGGCATCGCTGTACTCACTTGACGCGCCATTTCTTGCGCAATATAGCGATAGGTCGGATGCCCCGCCGCCTGCGAGCGCAGCTCGCACAGCCATTGGAGCGATCGCAGATTCACATGAAAATACCAATGAATATGATAGGCCATTGGAACCACATACTGTGCCTCTTCTGGTAGCTCGGCAGAGATCGAATCGTAAGCCGCCTTCCCTTTTTCCAAAGCTTTGATGTACTCCGCTTCCATCTCTGTCCCTATAATCTCTTGCGGCACGAAATACCCATACTTGCACGTTAAAAATTGTCTCTCTTGCGTAAGAATGCGATGGCGGTGAAGATCTCGATACACGCCAAAATCTGCAAGAATTTCAAACGCAAAGCTCGCATGCTCTAAAGCGCGCGGCGATTTATGGCGCCTATTTTCTCGCGATGAACAAGCCGTCTCTAAAAGAAGAACCAGCTCCTCTTCTGGAAGAGTTTTACAAAGGGCTTGAAGCTCTTGCAAAGACCCATTCGTACACTCAAAAAGCATCGCGCCTGCGACCTTATAAATACTTTCCTTATCAAAGCCAATAAGACGAACGCCCGCTTCCGTTTGAGGAGCCACTTTTTGCGCGTGTTTTTCCGCAAAATAGCGAATCTCTGTGCGCATTGTTTCAGAAAACTGCGCCATACTTCGAAAGTGTTTGTGCCCTAAATCGGATCTTCGAATAAAAGAAGGAATCACCTTGGAAAGCTCTTGGTTCGCCTTTTTCCCAATCTCTTGCATCTCAGCGAGATTGTGTGCGTTTAATTTTTGAATCAGCGTCTCAAAAAAGCGACCATTGCCAAACACGCCCATGTTTGTCAAAGCGCCTGCAGGCAAAAGCCCCCGCAGACAATCGAGCACCTTTGCCCTGAGCGCCGCCGCATACGCTGTTTTTGAAATGTCTGGGTCTTTGGGAAAATCTTTCTCAATATGCGCCGTCAAGGGGGGAATCAATTTACTATAAGTGTCGAAAAGAAAATTGCATGTTTCAAGAAAAAGATCTCTATAGGCAGAGGTCATCAAAATCGGCTCTTGGTAAAACATATAATGCCCATCGACCTTTTGATCGAAATAAATATAGCGCGTCGACTTTTCCAAGGGAGAGCCGCCAAGACGGCTATCTTCAATGACCTTCGCCGCAAGCATCGAAATATTTTCGACAGCCAGATGAGCCCCTCCGAGCTCTCCGATCGAATCATCGCCGTAGCCATCGAGAATTCGATCATAAAAATTTTGCGCTTTTTGAGTCGCCATAATCTGTTGATCGCCAGAATGATCTTCAAGCGATCTGCCCGTAATGGCTGAAAACGCAGTGTCTTCGTTCAAAATAAATTCCTTCAGAAGAAGGGAGCGCAATCCTAAGGTAGAGCGAGAGTAACGGGAGAACAAAGCTCCCTTAATCACTTCAGGAAGGTTGCGCAGGACAAATACGTTGTCCGAGGCATTAGAAACAAAATGTTCGAGAATCTTGATTTGACTCGCTGTGAATTCACCTAACCCCATGCTAAATCTCTTCCCCTTGTCAAAATAGAGACTAGGGTACCAGATTTTTCCTGAGGGTGCAAGACTTGACATCCTCCCCTTGAAACATAAGTTTTTACTATGATAAGCTTTTGGCTTATGTCTTTTTTAGAAAACACACTTTCCCTTCCCATTCGCCTTCGCAGAAATCGTAAAAGCGAAGCCGTGCGCGCTATGACGCGAGAGACGGAACTTTTGGCCTCTGATCTCATCGCTCCCCTTTTTCTTATCGAAGGGACAAAACAAAAGCAACCAATCCCGAGCATGCTGGGCATTGAGAGACTCTCTCTCGATGCAATGCTCCAAGAAGCGGAAACTCTTCATGCCTTAGGGGTGCAGGCCGTGGCTCTTTTTCCCTGCATAGATTCTTCCCTAAGATCGGAAGATGCGCGCGAAGCTTGGAATGAAAAAGGCCTCCTAGCTCGCTCCATCCTCTGCCTTAAAAAAGAAATCCCCTCGCTCTGCGTCATTGCCGATGTTGCCCTCGATCCGTTTACCTCTCATGGTCACGATGGTCTTGTCGATGACAGGGGCACAATTGTCAATGACGCAACAGTGGAGTGCCTCATCCAAATGGCTCTCATGCAAGCGCGCTGCGGGGTTGACATCGTGGCGCCAAGCGACATGATGGATGGACGAATCGGCGCCATCAGATCCGCTCTCGATCTTGCAGGACACACACAGGTCAGCCTGCTAGCTTACAGCGCAAAATACGCCTCTTCTCTTTACGCCCCTTTTCGAGACGCCCTCAGCACAAAACTCTCCTTTAGCGATAAAAAAAGCTATCAAATGGATCCTGCGAATGTCAGAGAAGCTCTTTTAGAAGCGGCCTTAGATGAAGAGGAGGGCGCCGATATTTTGATGGTAAAACCTGCGACCCTTTATCTCGATGTCATCGCAAAGCTTCGCGCTCAAACAC
>CAIPFQ010000002.1 GCA_903864395.1 uncultured Chlamydiae bacterium
AGCCAAGGCAGGCAGCCCACAAAAGCTGCAAAGTCGAGTTATAGGAAGGCAACTATATGAACATACCTGATACTCTTCAAATTCTCTTAGGAGAATTTCGCGATAAGATTTTCTCCTTGAAGGGTTTAGTTCTTCGCAATGCGCAATTTCTTGAAGCTCCACATAAGATTAAAGTGGCTATTGGGATGAGGCGTTCAGGAAAAACCTACTTTCTCTACCAAAAAGTGGTAGAGTTGATTAAGGAGGGGGTTCACTTTTCTTCAATTTTATATATTAATTTTGAAGATGACCGCCTTCTTCCCTTGGAAGAGAAGAAATTGGCGCAGCTTGTCGATGCTTTTTATGCTTTGTATCCAGAAAATCACGATCGCAAGTGTTTTTTATTTTTCGATGAGATCCAAAATGTATCGAATTGGTCGATGGTGATACGCCGCCTGCACGATACAAAAAAAGCGGAGATTTTTTTGACGGGCTCTTCGGCAAAATTGTTGAGTACAGAAATTGCCAGCCATTTGCGCGGAAGATCTCTTGCGATTGAGATCTGGCCCTATAGTTTTTCTGAATTTATGAAAGCGAAGGGTGCTTCGATCGATAGGACATTGAAGAGCCAAAAAACAAAAGATCTTCTCTCTCAGCTGTTTCGTCAATATTTGTCTGAGGGAGGATTTCCTGAAACTTCTTTGGTCGAAGCCGATGTGAGACAAAGAATTCTTCAGGATTATCTCGATGTAGTGATATATCGAGATATTGTTGAGCGTCATGGAATTAAAAATACGCTCCTTGTAAAATATATGATTTTGTCTATGATGCACAATGCAGGGCGACCTTTTGCCATTCATAAATTTCATAATGATGTGAAAAGCCAGGGATATTCCACGAGTAAAGAAGCCCTCTATGAATATGCTCAGCATATTGAGGACGCCTATTTAGCTTTTCTCGTCCCTCTCTACGATCTTTCGATCCGCAAGTGCCAAGTAAATCCAAAAAAACTTTATGCAATCGACCCTGGGATGGCACGGGCCCTTACTCTCGATTATGACAAAGATTTGGGGCGTTTGTTTGAAAATGTTGTCTTTTTAGATTTGCGCCGTCAGGGCTATAAAGTAAATTATTATTTGACAAAGGAGCGTTATGAGGTTGATTTTTTGATAGAAGGGGCGCGTGGAGAAAAAAAGCTCATCCAAGTAGCCTGGGATATATCGGATCCAAAAACTCTTCAGCGCGAAGAAAGAGCCCTCCAGACGGCGATGGAGGAGCTGGGCGTCGAGGGGGAACTTGTTACCCTAGATCGCTATCTCTCTCTTCCTCAAGACCCTTTTCAGAGAGCATCTCATTCGCCGTCTGCTTAAGAGTGACGATCCCTTCGGGGAATCCGCATCGGACAAGAATTTTATTGAGATAAGAGATCTCGGTTTCGAGATGATCGACCCGGCTTTCCAGGATGGCAATATGGTTACTATCAGAATAATCCATAGGATTGACCTCGTTATATCATTATATTATACCACATGGTGTGTTTATGATTCAATATGAAATAAATTGTTTATTTAATAAGGAAGGGATTTGTGTTTCTGTGGCTGAATTTGAGGCTGTGGCTCAATTTTCCTTCGTACCGCAACTTTTATTTTGTTCAGAGTCTCTTTCTGCAAAGATTTGCAAGAAGACGGCGAAGCTGCAAGGAAAAAAAAAACTATCTCGCGAACAGCTCTGGTTTGGCAGTTACTATAGAAACGAGATTCTTTTTGCCAAAGCGCCCTCGATTGAGGTTCGTTGGATTGATCGGCGCATCGGCTGGGGGGTTTTTGCCGCAAAGGATTTTTCTAAAATGGAGTTTGTAACAGAGTACCATGGCCTTGTGAGGCCTCGCAAAAGATCTGACCGAGAAAACGCCTACTGTTTTGAGTACGCTCTTTCTTCCGAAGAGCGAACCCCTTATAACATTGATGCAGAGAGCCAAGGGGGGGTAAGCCGTTTCATCAATCACAGTGAGGCGCCTAATTTGCGCTCCGCTCTTGCGACGGTAGACGGTGTTTGCCATGTAATTTTTATCGTCGACAAGCCAATTGCTAAAGGGGAGCAGCTCTTTTATGACTATGGCTCTGATTATTGGGCGCAGAGAAAAGTTTCGTATACGCAAATGACCTGACAAGGGGTCTTTGTTTAGGCTGCCTGTGTTCACCTCTAAGAGAGTCTCAAATTTAGACCCATAGCTACACATAGAGAAACAAGTGTATGCCATTTTGGATTACTCGTTCCAGAAAGTGTTTTGTAGAGGCTTTCACGGCCTACGTGAGCTTTTTTAGCTAAAGCGCCAACACCACCTTGTGCTTCTGCCACGTTTCTTAAAGCAATAAGAAACAACTGTTGTGACTCTTCATCGCCTTTGAGGCTTTCTTCTAAGCTCGACTTAAGATACGAAACAGCTTCATCATGATCTTTAAGCTTTTCAAGAAGCCATTTTTGATAGTTTTCATTTTTTGTCATCATTTTTCTCCCTAGATCGATATTCTTTCAAATATTCTTTAGCCTTGGTGATATCTTTAGTTTGTGAATCTTTGTCTCCTCCGCAAAGAAGCAAAATCACCTTATTGCCTATTTTAGAGTAATAGAGCCTTATTCCCGGTCCGTAATGAATCCGAAGCTCTGCTAAACCATCACCGATAGATTTGCAATCCCCGAAATTTCCTAATTTAAGGCGATCAAGACGAATAAGAATCTTGGAACGTGTATGCATTTCCCTAATCTCGACTTTGCAACTTTTGTGGGCTGCCTGCCTTGGCTATTTGTCCC
>CAIPFQ010000003.1 GCA_903864395.1 uncultured Chlamydiae bacterium
CACCTATGCTATTAAGAATGTAGATCTTAGAAAGTCTCTTTTGAAGGCAGAATCTCCCGAACAGGTACTTCTACTATTTTCTGACTTTTAAATTAACACCTTTTTTGGTACCTCTAGTATTTTTTACATTGGCGGAGATTATGGATTTAAAGTTAAGAGACGTGGCTCAACTTCTGGATGTGTCGGAAGACACAGTGCGTCGTTGGATTTCCAACAGCAAGATTCCTTATTATCGACTCAACCAGCAATATCGCTTCAGCCGTAGCGAAATTGAAAGTTGGGTGTTGAATTGTCGGCAAAAAGAAGAGTTTTCTCCCTTTAGCGAAGAGGGGAAGTCTCGCCTGGGCACGCATCAATTTGGTCTTTATCGGGCGATTCATAAGGGGGGTGTTTATTTCGATGTTGAAGGAGATACAAAAGAAGAGGTTATTCGCGCCTCTGTGCAGCGAATTGCCACTGATCTGCATCTCGATGCAGAGGTGATCACGGAGCTTCTTCTCGACCGAGAAAAGCTCATGCCAACGGCTCTTTCCAATGGGATCGCAGTCCCACACACACGGGATTTTCTTTTGGAAGAATCATTCGACGTTGTCGCCGTGGTATTTCCTAAAAAACCTATCGAATACGGAGCCCTTGATGGAAGACCTGTCCATACGCTCTTTTTCCTTTTTGCTTGCGATGACAAACGGCATCTGCATCTCCTTGCAAAACTCGCTCACCTCTCTAGCACCCCAGAAAACATCTCCCTTCTGAAGCGCCACCTGGAAAAGCCTCAACTGTTAGAGGAAATTAAGGGATGGGAGATGAGTCTGAAGCCGAGGGAAGTTTCCCATGTATAATAAGATGTGAAAATTGCGCCTTTGTAAAAAGGCGATTCGTTTCCTCTGGGGCGGAAAGCTCTATTTCAAAGAGCCACCCTGCTCCCTCAGGGTCGAGATTAAGGAGAGACGGAGTCTCTCTTAGTTTTTCATTCACTGCAAGGATCGTTCCAGAGAGGGGAGAGTAGACATCGGTGGCCGCTTTCGTGGATTCAAGAACACACGCCTCTTCTCCGAGGCGTATTGCATCAGCTACGTGAGGCAGTTCGATAAAAACAACCTCGCCGAGCTCTTTTTGCGCATGTTTTGTAATGCCTACGCGCCCTCGATTATTGGACAGCGCGATCCATTCATGTGAATCTGTATACAACATAGCCTTTAGTCCTTCACAAGCTGTAGGGTTCCCCAAGTCGAGGGATGCTGCTCAATGACATATTCTTCCGAAGTTACGGCAAAATATTGGGGAGCCCCTTGGCCTCGATTGATCCGATAAGTAAACCCAAGTCGATTGAAACTCAATGGATCATACCCATTGAGGCAAGCTGAGGGAATTTCAATTGAGGCACTATACCCATTGGTTTCAATCGTCACATGAACTTGTAAATCTTCTGGATGACAAAGACTGTGAATGTCGTCTCCGCAGAATCGAGTGATTTCGCGCCCGTGAAAATTTTGCACTTGAACAGGAAAAAAAACAAAATGGTGACAGAAACGAGAGATCGCACTTTTTGTTTTAAGATCTCGGGTATCAATGAAAATTTCAATGGAATCTCCTTTTCTAAAGTCGCTCGCACTCACTTCTTGAAAAGAGCTTTTAGAGACAACCAAGAAAGAGAGCTTTTGCATGTTCCATCCAGCGTATATTTGCGCAAAACAGTCTTCTGCCAGCATATCTGACATAGAGGGGAGAAGGTGGGCTTTTTCTGGTTTCAACGAGTTTCTTGTGTAAAGGCACTCGCAGCTGACTCCAAAAAATTGAACGGGAGAAAGAGAGGGAAGATCTTCAAAAAAGCTCATAAATTAGGCTCCTTAAGGATAACAATGGAATTGTTTTGGATGATTGTTTTTAAAAGTTTTTCTGCCAGATACATCTGGGCATCGGCGGCAATGATTTGTTTGCTGAAAGAGATAGGATCGAGAATGGGAGCTGTACGGGCTTTTTTATTCTCGACATAGAAAAATGCAATATCGCCATTATTGGGTACGTGGATCGGGGACCACTCGTTTGGCATCATGGCAAAGGCTTGGTTCTTCATCCATTCCTCTTGGGTTGTTCTTTGAATCGTCATTTCCTTGTTGATCAATTTAAATTGAGCCTGTACGCCTTCTTCATTGGAAAGTGTTTTAGATGCTTGAAGGTGTTTGAGAGCTATTTGCGAGGCGCGTAAAAGACGGTAATGCGCATAGGAATCGTTGTTGCAAATCGAGCAGGGAATCTCTTCTATTGCTCGAAGTACACCCGAAAACATGGCTTTCGCCAGCTCTATTTTCATCTCAGCAAACGGTTTTTTTTGTTTCCCTGGGATCGTTTTTCTGTAAGAAGACCAAAGGCGTCTTTCCACAATGGGATCGAGAATTTTTTTCGCTTTGGCCTCAGCAAAGCTAAGAATACGGGGAGATTCTAAAAGAGATACCTTCTCTATGCGGTATAAAGTTTTTCCATCGTCTGAGTAGTTTTGCAAAGCCTGTTGCGCTTGTTTCTCTCCTTCAGCGCCCTGTCGAAGATATTTGGAGAGTTTCCATGGTTTTTGGATGAACTTTAGAGAGGTACTTTGTGGAGAAATCTCAAGAGTCTTCGTTTCGCTAAACGCTTCATTGAGGCTAGCTTCGATATATTCTGGATGATCAGACAAAATCTGCATCCGAGAAAAAAAATCGACAGCAAAGCGCTCTTCTGGTTTTAAGCGATGGATCGCTTGAAGTTTTTTGTCTTGAAGATCTCCCAAGGGAAGAAAGGAAAAATTTTTGCGCAAAAGTTCCCAGTGCGCCTCATCGCCTTGCCAATCCCACAGCTTCTTTAGAGGAATGCGGAGCGATGCTGTAACCAATGAAACTTCTTTTACTTGCGCTGTGTAGGAGGCCTGGATTAATTCTGGGTATTCCGCTTCAATCTGTGCAAGGGAGTAATAGGTCGATGGGAAATCTAAAGGATTGTCTCTCGGTGGCGCGATTGCTGACAGATACGTTTCAAAAGCGATCAGATCTTCGAACGTGTGGAAGCGCATTTCTGATGGCCATTGGTACATCTGTGCTGCAATGCTTTCTCGGGCATAGGAAAAAAAATCTTTAAAGGGCAATCGATCGATAAAAGAGGCAGAAGAGATTCCCTGAAAATATCTTCGGAATAAAAGAACCTTGCGCCAAGCGGCTGCGGCCGCTTTCTCTTGGAATCCCAAACTCTTGAGATGCTGCGACATCGAGAGAAACAAAGGAGAGCCTTCCTTCTTTTGGAGTTTTTGCAAAGATTTTTGAAAAAACCAAAGCAGATCCCCTTTGGCCTCTTCGAAGGAAACATGGTGTCCTTTTTGTTCTGCAACAGCTGCCACATTGAGGATGAATTGCGCGGCGATAAAGGGAAAGTTTTGCTGACAAGCTTCTGGGTAAGCGGTTCTGAGGAGAGCGTCAATGCCTGTTTTTAGAAAATCATTGCGAATCACGCCGTCATTGCAAAGGTTTGGGAGTTGTCGATGAGGCAAAGTCTCTTCGGCCTCAATGGCAATGAAGCGAGCGAGTCTTTGTGTTTCTGCTAAGGTGATGGGCAGTCCATTGACCGTCCGAGCGATCACGGTAGATCCCGCTTTTTCGTCTTCAGAGTCTTCTTGGAACCACGAGGGAGAGGCTCCAAAAAAAAGAAAGGAGGCGATGATCACGGCTGTGATGGTAATAAAAAAAGAGCGCTGGTATCTGCGAAAAAACTCTAGCATTTTTTAAGTCCCTACAGGAAAAACAGCAGCGTAGCAGATTTGCCGATTTTCTGCGACAGGGGATTAATAGGCTTTGGCAAAGAGAACGCGCTGAGGACTTTTTTTCCCTGTGAAAAGACAAAGTCCAGGCTCTTTTTCTCCCTCTAGAGGAATACAGCGAATCGTTACGCCGAGCTCTTCTTTAATTTTCGCTTCGATGGCAGGATCTTCATTCCAGTGGCAAAGAGCAAATCCTCCGCTGATGGCGTTTCCTGTGTCAGCGAAAAACGCATAAAAATCGCTTTTCGTATCAAGTTTGACTGTGTGTTGATTGCGAAAGGCTAGCGCTTTTTGATATAGATTGTCTTGCATTGCATCGAGAAGAGAGGGGATTTTCTCTTTTAATGAGGACCTTGCCAAAGGAAGGGTCTCTTTATGGGGCTTATCTCTGCGAGACACTCCAAATTGCCCAACTTCCAGTTCCCTAGGGCCTAACTCAAGGCGCAAAGGAACCCCCTTTTTAATCCAAGACCAACTTTTTTCACCCCCGCGCAAATCCCTCTTATCGACGATGACTTGGAGCTCTCTTCCGTGATACAACACGGTGCGCAGCTCGCGCGCAATGTCTTCACATTGAGCGAGGAGCTCGTCTTTCGTTTCTGGATTGTGAATAATGGGAATGATAACGAGGTGAGCTGTTGCGATGCGTGGCGGAAGGATAAGCCCATCATCATCGCTATGAGTCATGATCATGCCCCCGATCATTCGGGTCGTGAGCCCCCAAGAGGTCGTCCATCCAAACTCCCTTTCCCCTTGTACGTTTTGAAATGCAATGCCACAGGCTTTAGAAAAGTTTTGTCCAAGAAAATGGGAAGTGCCCCCTTGAATGGCTTTCCGATCTTGCATCAGCCCTTCAATGGTATAAGTAGTCAGCGCTCCAGGAAATCTTTCGCTTGCTGTTTTTTCTCCTGCGATAAAGGGGATGGCGAGCACGTTGTGCGTGAAATCCATATAGACTTGAAGCATTTGTCGCGCTTCTTGTTCCGCTTCTTCTTTTGTCGCATGGACGGTGTGTCCCTCTTGCCATAAAAATTCTGTCGTGCGCAAAAACATCCGGGTGCGCATTTCCCAGCGAACCACATTGCACCATTGATTGATAAGAAGAGGAAGATCTCGATACGATTCAACCCATTTGGCAAATGTGTGACCAATGATCATTTCGGAAGTGGGTCGTACGATGAGAGGCTCTTCAAGCTTGCCTGCGGGGACAAGTTTCCCTTCGCTGTCCTTTTCAAGGCGATGATGAGTGACAATTGCGCACTCTTTCGCAAACCCTTCGATGTGTTGCGCCTCTTTTTCTAGGTAGCTCAGAGGGATAAAGAGGGGAAAATAGGCATTTTGATGCCCAGTCTCTTTGAACTTTGCATCGAGAATTTTTTGAATGTTCTCCCAAATGGCGTAGCCCCATGGTTTGATGACCATGCAGCCACGGACAGAGGAGTGTTCCGCTAGATCGGCGGCTTTAATGACACTTTGATACCACTCAGAGTAGTCTTCGCTTCGTGTTGGTGTGATCGCTGTTCTCTGTTTTCCCATATAAGGGATGATTATAGAGGATCTGTTTGAATTTTTGCCAAGAGTTTTTCGGCAAGCGCTGTTCGCAGCTCTCCTCTTGCGTCTGCGAGAGCGGAGAGGGAAGGGGCTGTCCCAAGAGGGGCAAAGGGATATTGGGCCATGGCGTCGAGCAAAACGGGCTCAGCATAAAGAACCTCGCGCAAAAAATCGATCTGAGGAAGAGCTAAAGAGATGGTTCCTTGGTGGAGGTATCCTTGGCTCTTGCGCCGTTGCGCCGCCCCTGCAATTTTCGTTCCTCGATAAACGACATCGTACTGGGTAGGTCTTGCCATGCAAAAATTTTGACAAATCGGCGCGCTCGCAGGAAAACTTTCTGGAATGAGGGTTGAATCTTCTAAAGAAAAAAGCTTCCCGACCGCTTCTAAAACAGCTTCATTGACGAAGCGGTAATTGTCCAGTGTATTGAGTGAAAAATTTTTATGCGAAGAGGGCATGAGAAAAGAGAACGCGAAATCCCAAATATGAAATAAAATGCCTCCGCCCGTAGGTCTTTGTCCTAGATGAAGATCGTGTTGTTTTGCTTTTTCGAGGTTGATATATTTCTTCGGATTGATAAAATAACCGAAAGTTGCTGAAGGACCCCTCCATTCGTAAAAATGGAGGATG
The DNA here is from genome assembly GCA_903864395.1 of uncultured Chlamydiae bacterium. Taxonomy (GTDB): domain Bacteria; phylum Chlamydiota; class Chlamydiia; order Chlamydiales; family SM23-39; genus CAIPFQ01. The sequence continues at coordinate 5,963 of CAIPFQ010000003.1, forward strand.
GGATGCGTTTCGTTCCTCAAAATTTCGAGAAAGGTTTTGTCTTTATCCATATTCTCTTGAGAATAAGCGGTTCCAGTATCTATGATACGTAACATGAAAAGTTTTCCCTTGCGCTATTGAAGAACTAGATCGTATAGACAAGTCTTTATGATACCCAGGGGAAAAAGGGTTGTCGAGAGAAATTCGGCAAAAATGTAAAATGGAACAAGAGGACGTTTATGTTCGATAAATTTACCAATCGCGCGAAGCAGGTGATTAAGCTTGCAAAAAAAGAGGCTCAACGACTGAATCACAACTACCTGGGGACGGAACACGTTCTTTTGGGTCTGATGAAACTCGGTCAGGGCATTGCTGTAAACGTTCTTCGCAATATGAACCTTGATTACGATATCATTCGCTCTGAAGTAGAAAAAGTGGTGGGTTTTGGCCCTGAGATTCAGGTTTATGGCGATCCAGCCTTAACGGGAAAAGTGAAAAAAGTTTTTGAATTTGCCAATGAAGAAGCGGCGAGTCTCAATCACAATTACGTAGGCACGGAGCATCTTTTGCTCGCCCTTTTGCGTCAGACGGATGGAGTTGCGGCGCAGGTTCTGGAGAACTTAAATATTTCATTGAAAGATGTGAGAAAAGAGGTCTTGAGAGAGCTTGAAACATTTAACTTACAGCTCCCCCCGATAGGAAATACCGCGTCGGCCCAATCTTTGCCTCCTGGTGTTCAGGGGCGGTCGCAGCCTCAAGATAGAGGAGGTCCTTCGGTCTCCGATAAAATGCCGGCTTTGCGCGCTTATGGTCATGATTTAACGGAGCTTAGCCGAGATGGAAAGCTCGATCCTGTGATTGGTCGTTTAGGAGAGGTAGAGCGACTGATTTTGATTTTATGTCGGCGAAGAAAAAACAATCCGGTTTTGATTGGAGAGGCGGGGGTTGGGAAAACGGCGATTGTGGAGGGCCTTGCGCAGGCGATTGTTCGCGGCGATGTGCCTGAAAATTTGCGTAAAAAGAAATTAATCTCTCTTGACTTGACTCTTATGATTGCGGGAACGAAGTATCGCGGTCAATTTGAGGAGCGAATTAAAGCTGTGATGGATGAGATCAAGAAGAATGGCAATATTCTTCTTTTCATCGACGAGATTCATACAATTGTCGGCGCGGGCGCGGCTGAGGGGGCGATTGACGCTTCAAATATTTTGAAGCCAGCGCTGTCTCGCGGGGAAATTCAGTGCATTGGGGCAACCACGCTCGATGAGTATCGCAAGCATATTGAAAAAGATCCAGCCTTAGAGCGTCGCTTTCAAAAAATTATTGTGCATCCACCGAATGTGGAAGAGAGCATTGCGATTTTAGGGGGCTTGAAGTCTAAATATGAAGAGCACCATAAATGTGTCTATACGGATGCGGCGGTGAAAGCGGCCGTGATTATGTCGGATCGATATTTATCGGGAAGATTTTTGCCAGACAAGGCGATCGATCTTTTGGATGAGGCTGGAGCGAAAGCGCGGATAGCGATGATGCATCAGCCTTCACACTTGGCGCAGCTCGAATCGCAAATCGAGGAAGCTCGCATTGCGAAAGAGGGGGCGATTGGCCACCAGGAGTATGAAAAGGCAGCGCGGCTGCGCGACGCAGAGAAACAGCTGCGCGAACAGCTTGAGAGGGCGAAGGGCGAGTGGACCTCCAATAAAGAAGAGCACCAGCCGATTGTCGATGAAGAAGACATTGCGAATATTGTGGCAAAACACACAGGAGTGCCGGTGACCCGTTTGACAGAGGGGGAAGCGGAAAAAGTCTTGAAAATGGAAACTTCTTTGCGCTCAAAACTGATCGGTCAAGACGAGGCGCTGAGCACGGTATGCCGCGCGATTCGAAGAAGCAGATCCGATATTAAAGATCCGAACCGTCCGATTGGAGCGTTTTTGTTCTTGGGGCCGACTGGGGTGGGAAAAACGCACTTGGCTCGTTTGTTGGCGTTTCAAATGTTTGGGGGAGAAGACGCTCTGATTCAGGTCGATATGTCTGAATACATGGAAAAATTTGCGATCAGCCGCATGACGGGGTCGCCTCCAGGGTATGTGGGCTATGAGGAGGGGGGACAGTTGACCGAACAGGTGCGTCGCCGTCCCTATTGCGTCGTTTTATTTGACGAGGTGGAAAAAGCACACCCAGATGTGATGAATTTGCTCTTACAAATTTTGGAAGAGGGGCGACTCACTGATTCGGTCGGGCGCAAGATCGATTTCCGCAATACCATTATTATTATGACATCGAATCTTGGAGCGGATTTAATTCGCAAATCCACAGAAGTTGGTTTCGGGGCTCATGAAACTCTGATGGATTATAAAATTATGCAAGAAAAGATCGAAAGCTCTGTAAAAAAACATTTTAAGCCAGAGTTTCTCAATCGTTTGGATGGATTGGTTATTTTCCGTACTTTGACAAAAGAGGCTTTGCGTCAAGTTGTGGATCTAGAATTTAGCAAATTGCAGGCACGCCTTGCGAAAAAGCATATTGCGGTGTCTCTTGACGAGAGCGCAAGAGAGTTTTTGGTGGAAAAAGGGTATGTGCCAGAGATGGGGGCTAGGCCTTTGCGCCGTGTGATCGAGCAATATTTAGAAGATCCTTTGGCCGAAAAGTTGTTGCAGCAGCCTAATCTTGAGAAAAAATTTCTGATTGTAGCGAAGGAAGGAGCGATTCAATTCCTCGACGAGGCTTTGGATATTTCTCCAGTCCCTCCAGAGGCGGCAAAAAGCTCTGGCTAGGTTTTGAACCGTGATCTCGATCCTAAGAAATATGTTTTTGTTTCTTGGCATCTTCTATTTTTTTTCGTGTGCAAAAAACCGAATTAAAAAGATGGCATTCTTCCCATGAGAAACCTTCTCAAAAGAAGCCAAAGTTGGCTCAATTTTCATGCATCCTTTGCGTAACGCCGATCTTTTTTCTTTTATTTTTAGCCAATGCTTGATTTAAAATTAATCTTAGCGATATACTTTTTTTTGTAAAATGAGACGTAGAAACTTGATAAAGACGGATGTTTTTGAAAATTTTGGAATTCCAACAATCAGCGGTTTGTTAGGGACTGGTCTAGGGGCATGTGTTGGTGGGATTCCTGGTGCTGTCGCTTTAGGTGGCTTGGGCTCTAGGTTAGGATTAGAAATAGGAGGGGCTCTGTTTCTTGAGCGACAGGCGAATGATCTTATCTATCGATTTTCTCGCCAAGCACAACAAATCATTCATTGCAGTGCGAACTGTCTCCTTAGTGGTACGACTGTGGGAGGCTTTTATTGGCTCGCTTCTGAAGCTGCACAAAACTTTTGTAATCAGAATTCAGAGACACTTTCCTGTCAAAGTCTTGGAATGATCCATGTTGTCTTTGTGAGTGCCACAGCACTCGGAGGCACGTTAATGATCTATAAAGCCTCGCAATCTTTGAGTAAAAAGTTCGTAGCAAGGACTGAATTCCTTAATGATTCTTCTTCTCAAGAAGAAACATCTTCTCGCATATTTCATGCATCAAATCCGTTACCAATAAATCTGTATAGAAAGAAGGAATTAATGAATAGCATATATTACAACCATCAAGTTGAACAACAAACAACAAATACAGAGCCTGCTGTAGTTTCTACAGATCCGAGATATCGTTTTATTCAAACATCACAGGGGGCTCTTTCAGAATCCCACTTTGTGCCTCTTTCACAACAAAACAAGCCTTATCGAGTCTTCCAAGAAGTAAAGGCAAATTATTTAGGGTTAGCGTTTGTAGAACTCAATTCTGGGTATTTTTCGACAAATCCAAAACTCTCTCAATCCACGGATGTGGTCGCTTGGTCTGGAGTGAATTCAACACCCTCTTATTTTTCGCTAAAAGAGTGTCAAAACTCACTATCAGCAAGACTCCTTCGTCAATGGAAAATCCCTCAAACAACCTATGTTTCGGAAGAAATATACAATACAGCCGAAAAAACTATTTTTGTTTATTTACTTTCACATGATGATGAATATTTGATCTCTCAAGTTGCATTTAACGACAAGATGATATTGCAACAGTGGGTTCATTATCCTTCAAATATTACCAAGGAAAACTCACCGCTAGAACATAGAATCGCCTCTCTTATGCATAGCAAGCCAATTCTTTTTCATACGATCAAAAAGACAGAGGTAACTTTTGACTACCCTCAGCCGATCTATCAAAATATTCTCTTAGAAAATCATCAGATTATTTGCTTCGTTGTCGATGAAAGACACCATCTTACGGCAAGACTTCTTCAAGACTCTATTAAAAATCCTTTTGTCACAGAAACCGTAAAGGAAAAAATTCTTCCTGAGAATATAATAGTTCAAAAAAAAAAGACTTATACACTCGTAAAGTTTTTGGATGTCGCCAAGAAGCCTTTGAATGTAGATTTGCTCGTAAAAGGTCTTATGAAGACAAGCCTTCTTTCTCTTGACAAGCAAGGGAACCCTCAACTTTCTGATGCCAAAATTACTAAAAAACACGAATGGGTTAGCAGAGAGAGAACTGGAATTACGAGTTGCGAGCTTGTTCAAATCAAACAACAGAATCAAGAAGAAGATTTATATTTAAAGATTGAGAACATAGATACTAGAACGCTCAGTATGATTAAAGATCGTTGGAGCCCACGCAGTCAATCGGTAGACTCAGGTAGGCGATCTGTTGCTTTATCAATAGAAGATCGCATTCGTTGGTTCAAAAAACCTTCCATAAGACCTTGGGTGGATCGCTCTGACGGAAGCTATCAGATAGACAATTTTAGGGTGGGGCCTCTGTCAAGTCAACTCGATAGCAGGGTTTTGATTACAGCACAGAGATGGGCGATTACATTGATTAACTATGGGAATTCATCAGAAGGAAAAGGATTAAATTACGGACATGCTGCTCTGCTCATTGAGATTCTTTATCAAGATAAATTGGGTATGCTTTTATGCCATCTCACGGGAACTGTTGGCTTAGCACAGAAAAATATTGCAAGCAACAATTCTGGAAAAACGATTGTTAAGTTACTTCAAGAAGAGACGGGAGAAAAAATTTTAGCGAATGTAGCGGAAGAATCCTTAGATCCAAAAAGACTCTGGAAAGGCATTGAAGGTAAAAGCAGTACGTATCCCATTTCAAATGAAAAAGTAAAAATACTCCTCCAGGAGATTTTATATGGCAACCGACCTCTTTTTAGTTTTTTTGGATTTTCTTATGGGGTTCATAATTGCTTGACCTGGGCAACAAGATTGGCTTCTGAGGTCTCTGTAGAATTTCGGAGACTTACTCCTTGGAGCATCATGAACTATCCCGTTTATTTTGTGCAGGAAATCAGAAAAAAAACTAACTATATGCTGCCTTTGGAAGTCGAGGCGCAGGGAACCGTAGGTTCCATAGTGAGGTCTGAAGATATTCAAGAGCCAAAAAATACTCAGTCAGAAGATGAAGATTTCGCTTTTTTAAATGAACCTTTAGATCCAGAGCCTACTATGAAAGAGCGACGGGTGAGGGAACGGGCGAGGGAGCGATTGTATGGTGGACACTCTGGATATTCAAAGAGCCTCAAAGAATCCTGTAAGAAAACAAAAAATTATTCTGGAGATTATTTCCACTGTTTTAAAACAGAACTCTGATTGTTGTCAAATATCCTCTCAAATAAAGGAGAGGGAAAATTAATTCAACCCAAAACTAGAGGAGACGAATTTATTTATGATTAATCCAAATAACGCAAATCCTTGCTCGGAA
>CAIPFQ010000004.1 GCA_903864395.1 uncultured Chlamydiae bacterium
GTCGACTCATCGCATCCTGGGGCTGGAGAAGGTCCCAAGGGTTTGGCTGTTCGCCAATTAAAGCGGTACGCGAGTTGGGTTCAAAACGTCGTGAGACAGTTTGGTCCCTATCTGTTGCGGGCGTAGGAATTTTGAGAGGAGTTGCTTCTAGTACGAGAGGACCGAAGTGAACGAACCAATGGTGTTCCGGTTGTATCGCCAGATGCATAGCCGGGTAGCTATGTTCGGAAAGGATAAGCGTTGAAAGCATCTAAACGCCAAGCCTCCCTCGAGATAAGAATTCCCAATGAGACCCCATGAAGATCACATGGTTGATAGGTTGGGTGTGTAAGCGCAGTGATGCGTTTAGCTAACCAATACTAATCGGTCCAACGACTTGACATTTTTTTTCAAAGCTTTCTTCAAGAGCCGATTCAAGGCAAATGAGTTGGTAAATATCAGTGATGTAAAAGTAGCCTGTAATTCAAGACGTTTTCGTCGAGATTCTCGATGATGCGTCACAATTTTTCTGGTGACCATAGAGAGGGGGACACACCTGATCCCTTCCCGAACTCAGAAGTTAAGCCCCTCGTCGCCGATGGTACTATGCGCAAGAGTATGGGAGAGTAGGTAGTCGCCAGATTTTTATTCAGCCCTAGTTGGTTTTCCCACCTAGGGCTTTTTTTTATCAAGGAATTGAATTATGTTCTTGAGTCTATCTAAGTACAGCAAATACTTTGTTTTTCTTAGTGTAGGATTGGCTATTGTCTGTGGCATTTCATTCCCTCAAATGTTTACGGGAATTAAATTTTTAGGCGATCTTTTTATTAATCTACTGAAGCTTTTCGCCCTTCCTTTGATTTGTTCCGCCTTAATCGCGGCTTTAGGCGAGATGTCAGGAAAGACTTCTTCTTTGAAGATTCTCGCGAAAAAAATGATCAGCTACATGCTTTTGAGCGAAATTATTGCTGTTGCGATTGCTCTTGCGTTATTCAATAGCTTATCTCCAGGAGTGGGGGGAAACTCTGATCTGATTTTACATGGAGCCGCCTATGAGCCGAAAGGGGAACCTGCTTTTGGATTTTCAAACTTTATCCTCTCTATTTTTCCCGATAATATTTTCCATGCTCTAGCGAGCTTCGATTTGCTTCCAGTTGTCATGTTTTCGATCATGTTTGGCTTGGGGTGTGCCTTTGGAGGAAATTCGACGAAGCCGTTTGTCCAGTTAGCGGTGAGTATTCGAGATGCCTCTTCAAAATGTTTGCATGGTGTGATGTTTTTGGCTCCTTTGGGGATTTTTTCTTTAGTTGGATCTGGGGTGGCTCAGTCTCATTTAAATGGAGATCTCAAGGCGAATATGATGGCACTTTTTGGTTTTGTTGGTGTTTTATTCATTGGGCTGTTTCTGCACGCTCTTTGGCAGTTGATTGCTGTTGTTCTTGTTTCTAAGCAAACAGTGTCTCAGATTTTGGCCCGCAGTCTGCCTGTATTTTCCACCGCCTTTGGCACTTCAAGCTCTGTGGCGACTCTTCCAGTTGCGATGCATGTGGCTGAAGAGCTGAAGGCAAATCCGTTTGTCACGCGATTCATGCTTCCTCTTTGTGCTTCCGTGAATGTTGGGGGCATGATGATGTACGAGATGGCTGCGGCTTTATTTTTTTCTCAGATGCTAGGGCTTGATCTTTCTTTATCACAACAGATGTTACTCGCGATCGCTTGCATTTTGGGTGGTGTTGCAGCAGGTGGTATTCCTGAGACGGGCATGGTGAGCCTTGTGGTTGTCTTTCGCATTGTGAACATTCCTCTTTCGGCGATTACAATTTTATTACCTCTGGATCGAATCATTGATCGAGTGAGAACCGTGGTGAATATTTTCGGGAATGTGTGCGGCGTGATCATTGTAAGTCATTGGATCGGTAAGACAGAAGAGAAAAAAGAGCCTTTTTCTTAGGAAAAAGCTATACTGGATACTGGAAGAGTCTCCAGGCATTTAAGCCTGGATCAACCTTAGTTGCAAAGACAAAGTGAAGAGTTTTCCTTTTTTTTAAAAAATTCCGTGATTTCTGAATGCTTATTTTTTTGATTTTTTTCTGCTTGATTGATTAAAGCTTGACGAAGTTCTTCAGAAACTTCTTGATTTTTTTCTAAAAGAAGTTGAATGAACGGTAAGAGCGCTCTTTCTGCAGAATAACTCGCTAGCTGATTGAAAATGTTGTTTTCTAGTAGATTTGGATAACTCTCAATGAGGTATTTGAAAATCTCGAGATTATTTATATCGATAGCAGCGACACACCCGTACAGAAAGCTCTTCCAAAAGAGTTTTCTGTCGCCTATTTCCAGCAGTGTTTTGACTGTTTTTAACTTGCCAGTTTTTACCGCGCCTTGCAATAAATACTCGAAATGTCCCTCATTGCAAACATCGCCCTGTATCTGATTTTTGATTTCCTCGTTGATTTGAAAATCATTTCTCCCTTCTTCTATCAAGGCCTCCTTAAATTGCATAGGCATTAAATCATGGTATGAATTTTCTTGGAGAAATTTTTTAAACATAATTTTGTTTTTCGAGGCATTCAGATTCGACTTGTCTAAGTCATAGTTTATCTTGGAGCTCTTGACTTCTGTAAGGTTCTTTGGCTTTGACTGTGCATCAAGGCGCACGATGTGATTTTCAACTGATGAGCGGATTGTTTTGGATAGAAGAGAAATCTTTTCTAAAGTTTTTGATTCTAGGTAGTTAAAAACTAATTGCTCTATGTATGATTTTCTTATATTTGATATATTTATTTGGTTGTTCATTTTTTTCTCGTTGTTTGTTTATGAAATAATTCGAGCGCCTCCAAGGCAAATATCCCCTTTGTAAAAGACAATGAATTGCCCTGGCGTGATCGCTCTTTGAGGTGTATCGAATACGACAGTTAAGTTGTTTTCGCTTGTCTGATACAAGATGCAATCTTGATCCTCTTGACGATAGCGAATTTTCGCTTTGCAGCGAAAGGGGAATGTCGCTGGCGCCTCTGCAACCCAAGAGACCTGGGAAGCTAGGAGGTTTTTTGTAAAAAGAGCGCTGTGTTCCGCTCCACGCTCTACATACACCTCGTTTTTCTCGATGTCTTTGCCGACAACATACCAAGCTTCTCCTTCTCCCCCAAGACCGAGCCCTTTGCGCTGACCGAGGGTGTAAAAAGCGGCTCCCTCATGGCGACCGACCATTTCTCCTAAAAGATTTTTGAAAAAACCCTTTTTGTAACCCAAGTACTGAGACACAAAGGGTCTAAAGTCCCTTTTGCCAATAAAACAAATTCCTGTACTATCCTTTTTTTCCGAGGTAGAGAGTTTTGCCGTGCGCGCAATCTTGCGCACTTCGCTCTTCGGCAAATGGCCGATAGGAAAAAGAACTTTTTTAAACGCTTCTTGTTTGACGGCATGAAGAAAATAGCTTTGATCTTTTCCTGGATCTAGCCCTTTGAGAAGACGCGCCTCGCTATCAAGACGACAGTAGTGTCCCGTCGCTAAAAAATCCGCCCCCAGGCTTTTTGCCTTTTGCAAAAAAGCTTTAAATTTGATCTCTCGGTTGCACAAAACATCGGGATTCGGAGTCAGTCCCGCTTTGAGATCGGCCAAAAAATCCTCAAACACAGAAGAGCGATATTCTTCGACCATATTGACGCTGTAACAGGGAATGTTGATTTGCTCACAGACACGCTCCACATCTTGATATTCTAACGAGGCTTTACAGACGCCTTGCTCATCAGACTCCTCCCAGCTCTTCATAAAGAGCCCAATCACTCGAGCTCCACTCTCTTTTAAAAGCAACGCTGAGACGGAGGAATCAACCCCCCCAGACATGCCAACGACGACTGTCTGTGTCATCGCCGCTGCTGCAATCTTTGAATCCTCTCCGCTAGGGGAGGATGGCTCGCAAAGAGGCTCAAAAGGCCTCGGCCCAAAAGGCCTTTTTTCCCTGAATGAGAAATTTTAAAGGCTGCGATGGCAGGATTTTCTTCTCGTGGATCTTTTACTTCTTGAAGAGCCTGAAGGGACTGAAGGGCCGCGATCATTGAAGACTTTCCCGCAAGTTTCGCCCCTCCCGCATCGGCTCTAAACTCTCGATAGCGAGAATAAGCGGCGACGACTAAAGAGCCCAGGATCATGAATACGATCTCAAAAAGATAAACGAAGAGCACATAGCTCATCGGACTGCTATTTGAGTTGTTTTCGCGACCTCGCCCCATCCCTGAAAGAGCGTAAGCCAAAACGCGCGCCAAAAACATCACGAACGCGTTGACAACGCCTTGCAATAGGGTCATCGTCACCATATCTCCATTGGCAATGTGGGTGATTTCATGAGCGAGAACTCCCTCGAGTTCAGCTTCATTCATCCTTTGAAGCAGCCCTGTTGAAACAGCGACTAAAGATCGGCTTTTTGTAGGCCCCGTCGCAAAGGCGTTCACCTCGTTCGAACGATAAATGCCCACCTCTGGCATGGGAATCTGAGCGCTGCGAGCCAGCTTTCTTACCGTATCGAGAAGATGACGAGACTCTGCGTCTTGTGTCTTACTATCAATGACCTGAATCCTCATCATCCATTTTGCCATCACGCGGGAGAGCGCAAGCGAAACTAGAGCGCCTACTGTCCCCCAGAGAAGACAGAACACTGCGAGCGATTTCATATCTAGGCCGTAAGCCGTTAAATAAGGGCCGATATGAAATAGGTTGCAGAGGAACGTAATCATCAAAATGACGAGAAGATTCAGCGCAAAAAAGAGAAGGATTCTTTTAAACATATTTTTAAGGTCCGCTTGTGGGTTTATCAATCTCTTCTGAAGAGGCTTGAACATCTGTGATCGCAGCTTTGAGCACTTCAATCTTAGCTCCATCCACCATCTTTAAAATGACTGTATGCTCCTGGATCTTGTCGACTTTGCCGATAATCCCGACAGCCGTCACTCGATCTCCCTTTTTTAGGGAAGAGCGCATCTGTTCTGAGGCTTTTCGCCGTTTTTGCTCAGGGCGCCAAAGAATAAAATAAAAAAATACCAGGGCAATAGCAACCATCATTAAGGTTGATGTAATGTTGCTTTGAGAAGCCGCCGTTGCGTCTTGCGCAAGGAATGTTAAAAGTGATGCCATAAACGTCCTTTGAAATGGGTTTTATACTTCCACTCGACTTTGCA
>CAIPFQ010000005.1 GCA_903864395.1 uncultured Chlamydiae bacterium
ACTTGTTTATTAAATCGATTGACTTTTCTCTTTTTGGCGTTGCGCGCGAAATGTTGTATATTCGCTTAAAAATGGATGAAAAATTTAGAGCTAAAGCGGTAATTGATGTTTTCGCTTATCGCTCCTCAAAAGCGCTGGTATCGATTTGCGTTTTAGGCCTTCAATTCTTTATTGGATCTGAAATTCTTCATATTACTGGAATGGTATCGTTTGTTGTTTTTGCTGCATGGATTACGACTGTTGCTTTTTTCTTGAAAGAAGAGGCTCGATCTACCACTCCAGCAATCTGAAATTTTATGCAGAGGGGGAGAGCTCCTCGAGCTTTTTTTCAAGAATTTTAATCCGCTCGAAATATTCTTCGATCTTGCGAATATAGACTTCATGGCGCTGATACTCTCTGAGTGGCATGGCGGGAGAGCCTCGATATTTTCCCTTTTTCAGAGATTTACTAACGCCTGCGCGCGCCGCCACCATGACGCCACCTTCAAGCTCAACATGACCTGCCACACCGACTTGTCCGCCTATCACGACGTAATTTCCTGTCTTGGCAGAGCCTGCAATGCCCGTTTGCGCGGCGATCACATTGTGTTCGCCTATCTCGACATTGTGAGCAATTTGACAAAGATTATCAATTTTAGACCCTTTTCGAATTCGAGTTTCTTTAAAGCGAGAGCGATCCACCGTTGTATTCGCACCTACTTCCACATCGTCTTCCAAAACAACGATGCCGAGCTGCTCTAGCTTTTGGTGATGCCCTTGCGCGTTCGGAATAAATCCAAACCCACAAGATCCAATGATGACGCCTGGCTGAAGGATCACTCGATTGCCTAACTGACATCTTTCACGAATGATGGAAGAGGGGTGGCAGTAGCAATTGGCTCCGATGAACACTTCATACCCCACCGAAACATGAGCCCCTAGAATGGTCCCGTTTCCAATATGAACGCCCCGATCAATCACGGCGTAAGGACCGATGTGCACGTCTTTTCCTAAAACAGCTGTTTCATGAATCACAGCCGTAGGGTGAATGCCCAGAAACCCAGAGTTTCCCTTGGAAAGAAGAATTTCTGCGATTTGTTGAAAAATGCGAGAGGGATTTTCCGCAATGAGAAAATTTCTTCCCTCAATGAGGGGGGTGGTAGGATCAACGCAAATCACCCCTGCGCTCGATTGCTTCATCGCTTGAGAGTACCGGGAATTTGCAAGGAAGGAAACATCGCTCTCTGTGGCGCTATCCAGAGTATTCACTCCTAACACCACAGTATGAGGATCTCCAAACAGCACCGCAGAGGTCTGCTGTGCGAGTTCCTTCAACGTAACGCTCATTACTTCGCTCGAACTTCTGCTTGATTGTCTGATCCTGGTTTATCTTGTCCATCGAGATCAAACGTTTTATCCATCTCCTGAATGATTAAGGACGTTACATCTAAATCAGAGCGTACATAGAAACAAGCTTCGCGGTTGATCACGTAGTCCAAATGGTTTTCAGCAGCGATTTTTTCTGAGGCCGCTGCAATTTGCGCGCTCATTTTATGAACCAATTGATAATTCGCATGATTCAATACTTGATAAAACTGTTGTTGATAACGATTCAAATCCTCTTGCAGCGCTTGGTATTTTGTTTTTAAGTCTTCTTCCGCTTTAGGGGATAAGCTATCGAGATACTCTGTGTCTTCAAATTTAGCACTGATTTCTCGCAGCTCTTTTTCTGAGTTTTCCATGAGCGAGGACATCTGATGGCGGAGATTTTCCATATTTTCTTGTTCTTTTTTTCCCGTCTTCGATTCTGTTACGCAGCTAGAAAAATTGACAACGCCAATCAGAGGTGATTCATTGGCGAAAGATGATCCTATCATCATAGAAAGTAGTGTTGTTGTTGAAAGAAATGACTTAAGCATAATTCTGCTCCTTTGTTAATTTTTCTAGAATTGTCCACCCATCGAGAAGAACACCTTTTGCCACTTCCCGTTATGTCGATCCTCTTTAACCAGAGGAATGCCCCATCCTACCATGATCGGAGCCCCTCTTCCAATATCTACGCGCACCCCAACGCCTGTTGTCGGTCGAATATGGTTTGCAGCAAAAGAGTCGAAAGTGACGCTGCCGACATCGACGAAGGCGAAAAGATCGAGAATACGGATCGTTTCCTGGTTGTATTCGAGAGACACAAGGCTCGATGAAAGACCCCCTTTCGGCGTGTCCGTCGGATGATTGACTCCATTTTGATCGCGGAGATGGATCACAGGCCCTAAGAGAAAGTTTTGATAGCCCCGTACCGTGTTGTCGCCCCCAAGGAAGAATCTTTCGCTATAGGGGACATGATTGCGATCGGTTTTCCCAAAAGGAATCAAATATTTAAAGTCGCCGCGAAGCTTCAGTGTCCCTTTTCTCCAGACAGGGAAGTAGATGGAGTTCGTATAAATCACTTTAAAGAATTGATAGTTGCCTCCGACACCAGCGATCTCGGTTTCAAAGTAAGAGCGCCATCCTCGATGGGGTTTGTGTGGATTGTCTGTGGAATCATAACTTAAATTGCCACTGGCAGCGGAAACGAGCCCCTGTTGATCGACAAGCGATCTCTGTTCAATGACCGATTCATTCGCGATGACTGAGGAATCCCAGGGATTGAGGCTCAAATGATCGTACGAGTGGCGGAGGCGCTCGCGCATCCCTACCGTCCAAAATTGAGAAAGCGGGTAGTTGGTATAGACCGAACCGCCATACGTCTTGACGTTCATGTTTTCTTGGAGATCGTTGCTGATTGTTTGGCTTAACTCAACCCCCAAACGCCATAGAGTGTCATTGACATAAGGATTCATCCAAGAGACAAGGACGTTATTTTGTTTTTTGCCAATGGTGCCGCGAATATGAAAGTATTCTCCAGCCCCTCGTAAAGAGGAGAGACCCCCCCCTAAGGCACTGCCTATGCCGCCAATGCAAAAGTTTCGCTCTGTAAGATCTAGACCGCCAAAGACATCGTCAATGGAGCTAAATCCCATGAAAAGGCTCGCGCTGCCCGTAGAGGTTTCTTCTACTTCGATATAAATATCGCGATAGTTCTCTCCAAGGGTTTCATCCTCTGGATTTCTCACCGCATAGACATTAACGCTTTTAAAGTAGCCGACCCCTTCGAGTCTTTGCTGTGTGGCTCGAAGTTTGCGAGAATCAAAGGTTTCCCCAGGGACGAGGAGCGATTCGCGCAAAATTACATTGTTTTTCGTCGACGTGTTCCCAAAGATATGGATCAGTCCAATTTTGTACTGCTGGCCTTCATCAATTCCATAATCGACATCGAAAATTGGATCGCTTTCTTGCGGAGAGGCTTCAGCCTGAACGCTTGCGTCAATATATCCTTTTTGCCCGTAAAGATCTTTTATCGATTGGCTCGTATCGCGCATTTTTTCTGGAGAAAAGATATCTCCTTCGTGGACTGAAAGTTTTTTTGTAATTTCCTCATTAGAGATGAGAGTATTGCCTTGGAATTGAATTTTTCCGAAATGGTATTGTTGTCCTTTGTCCGCCTGAATTTCAATGACCAACTTACCGCTTGAGGGATCTTCCGTGTGTTGAATTTCAATGCGCGCATCGGCATACCCCTTATTATGGAGGTAGTTGAGAAGCGTTGTTCGATCGTGCTCTAGAGCCTCATCGCGATAAATTCCAGAGCCTGTGATCCAACTGAACAAAAAGTTATACTTTTTTAAGTACATTTGTTCTTGCAGTTCGTCTTTTTCCTCTTTCGTGAATCCTGAGAAGAGAATCTCTTTGATATAGCCAGGACTGCCCTCATGAATTTCAATCAGAATATCCACTTCATTGGAGTCGGGGGATGGCTGCAATGAAAAAGTAAGCTGCGACTCGAAATATCCCTTCTTGAAGTAAAACTCCCTTACTTTGTTAAAAGATTTATTGAAATTTTGCCGATTGAAAATAGTGCCAGGTTTTACATCCAGTTCCTCTTGGAGGGTGGATGTCTTAAATTGTTGGTTTCCTTGCCATTGAATTTGATGAATCAAAGGCCTGGGGCAAACGCGAATTTCGATGACAACCTGATCGTTCTTCAATTGAATGGAAGGCTCAACGCGCTCATATTCTTCAGACAGAGCCTTCAAGTCGTTATCAAAAATAAGCTGTGAAAAGTCGTCCCCCTCTTGCGTTTTTAAACGAGAGCGAACGGGCGCCGTATCCGTGGCTGATTCGCCAGGACATTCAATCACAACCTCAATACGGGAAACTTTTTTATCATCGTAAAATTCAGCTCCTAGAAGGGGGAGTGTTATAGCTCCAAAAAGCAGAGAGCAAAGCAGTTTAGATAAGAGATACTTATTTTGCATGTTCGCAAGTCCATCCTTCGATCGATTGATTATAGGAATAATCTTGGATTTAGTCAAAAGGTTTGACGCCCCAGCAATGCGCGAGAGAGCGTTCCCCCGTCGATATACTCAAGGCTACTACCCACAGGAAGACCAAAAGCTAGGCGAGAAATTTTTAAATTGGGCTCTGTGGACAATTGTTTTTTCAAATACAAAGCCGTCGCGTCGCCTTCGAGGGTAGAATCGAAAGCAAGGATGACCTCGATCACCCCGTTTTCGGCAATTCTTTTCTTAATTCGATCCATATTGAGCGTTGCAGCGTAGCGACCGTCTAAAGGGGAAAGAAGGTGTTCGATGACGTGATACATCCCCTTATAAGATCTTGTGGCCTCTATAGAAAACGCCTCTCTGGCAGAGGCGATAAGGCAGAGATGTTCTTTATTTCTGTCCTTATTCTCACAATAAAAGCAGCCGCCTCGCTCTGTGAGACACCCGCAAAGGGAACAGAGAGGGAGTCTCTCTTTGAGGGTTTTCGCAATTTCCGCTAGAGAGGCGAGATCCTCTTGCGGCCAGCTCAGAAATTCAAAAGCGAATCGTTCCGCAGTGCGAGAGCCTACCCCAGGCAGTTTTTTCAAAAAAGAGATGAGTGATAGGAGGTCTGCAGGCAGTTGGCTCATAGAAGGGCAGTTTACGTGTTAGGGCGCAATTTTTGCAAGAAGTGGAGTCGAAGCTAAAAATTTTTTAAAAATTTTTTCTCAGTTTCAATTTATCGAGGTTTTTGATAGACTCAGTCCCATAAGATTTTATGGATATGGGTAAGAAAGCAAAAATTATTGGCACTGGCTCTTATCTCCCTGAGAATGTGATGACTAACTCTGATTTAGAGAAATTAGTTGACACATCGAACGAATGGATCGTTTCGAGAACGGGGATTGAAGAGCGCCGTATTGCCAAAGAGGGCGAGTATACATCGACCATGGGCGTTTTTGCCTCTCAGGCGGCGTTAGCAGACGCAGGAGTGCTTCCTAGTCAGATAGATTTTATTCTTGTCGCTACATTGACCCCCGACTACAATTTTCCAAGCACAGCTTGCCTCATCCAGCATGCCATTGGGGCTAAGCAGGCGGCTGCGGTCGATATCCAAGCGGCTTGTACTGGGTACCTCTACGCGCTTTCTATTGCGAAGGCTTGGGTTGAATCGGGCATGTATAAAAACATCCTTGTCGTAGCCCCTGACAAACTCTCTTCCATCACAAACTATAAAGATCGCTCGACCTGTGTTCTTTTTGGCGATGGCGCCTCTGCTTGCATTGTTTCTCTTGAGGGAAAAGGGCTTGTTATAGAAACTGTGACGCTTGGAGCGGATGGGGAACAAGCCCTGCTTTTAATGATGCCTGGGGGCGGCTGTCGCCATCCAGCAAGCGCAGAGTCTGTTGCTATGAGCCAACACACAATTCATATGGCTGGAAACGAAGTGTTTAAGCATGCTGTTCGGCGCATGGAATCGGCGAGTAAAGAATGTCTTGCATCAGCGGGCGTCGATGAAAAAGAGATCGCTTGGGTAGTGCCTCATCAAGCAAATATTCGGATTATTGAAGCCATTGCAAAACGATTTGAGCATCTTTCGCCGGAGAGGGTTTTTAAGACAGTGCATAAATATGGAAACACCTCGGCCTCTTCCGTGGGCATTGCTCTCGATGAGCTGCTTAAAACGCAAAAAATTCATTCGAATGACAAAATTCTCCTCATGGCTTTTGGTGCTGGACTGACTTGGGGAGCGGCGGTGTTGCGCTATGAGTAAAAAAATTGGGTATTTGTTTCCTGGACAAGGCGCTCAATCCCCTGGAATGGGAAAAGATTTTGCTGCTGCCTTTTCCGTCGCTCGACACACCTTTGAGGAGGCGGACGAGTGGCTTAACGAAAAACTTTCAGAGATTATTTTCGAGGGATCAGAAGCCCTTCTTACAGAGACGCGCTATAGTCAACTGGCTATTTTTATCACAAGCACAGCGGTTCTTCGGGTGGTTCAAAGCCAATTTCCAAACATACAGCCTGCGGTTTGTTCTGGGTTGAGTTTAGGAGAATACACGGCGCTGAGCGCTTCGGGGCGTCTGTCTTTTAGGGAGACCTTGTTTCTAGTGCGAGAGCGCGCTCGCTTTATGAATGAAGCTTGTAAAAAAACACCAGGGATGATGGCCGCTGTTTTGGGGTGTAGTGGTGCGGAAGTGGAAAGCATTTTAGCTGGCTGTTCTGAGATTTGGATTGCAAACTATAACGCGCCTGGGCAAATCGTAATTTCCGGAACAAAAGAGGGTGTGGAAAAAGCTTCCTTGCGATTGAAAGAGGGGGGAGCGAAACGGGTGATTCCACTGGCTGTGCATGGGGCGTTTCATAGCGGCTTAATGAGCCTTGCGCAAGAAGAACTAGAGTCCTTTATTTCTGCTTCAGCGGTGCAAAAATCTTCGATTGGTTTTGTGATGAATGTTCCTGGAAATTTTGTTTCTTCCATAGAAGATGTGAAAAAATATCTCATCCAACAAGTGACGCATTCTGTTCGTTGGGAGCAGGGGATTCAAGCGATGGGGTCTATAGATTTATTCATTGAAATGGGATGTGGAAAGACGTTAGCAGGACTCAATAAAAAAATGGAGACCGCGCCCACACTTTCTTTGGATAAGGTGGTTGATTTAGAGCGAGTTGGGAAAGAGTTATGCAATTGTTAAAGGGAAAATCAGTCCTTATTACGGGGGGGACGGCTGGGATTGGCAAAGAGATCGCCCTTCTTTTTGCTGAGCAGGGGGCTAGCGTTGCAATTTTTGGCACCAATCGAGAAAGGGCAGAACAGGTGCTCTCTGAGATCCAAGCGAAGAGCGAGCCCGTCCAAAAAAACGCTTTTTTTCTTGTCGATGTTTCAAAAACAAAAGAAGTAGAGCAAGCGATTCAGACAATTTTAGCTCAGTGGGGCTCCCTCGATGTTTTGGTCAACAACGCTGGGATCACGCGCGATACTCTTTTAATGCGGATGAGTGAAGAAGATTGGGATACAGTCATCAACACCAATCTTAAGTCCGTCTACAACACATGCAAAGTCCTTTGCCGTTCCATGATGAAGTCTAGGTCTGGATCAATCATTAACATTACTTCAGTCATTGGTCTTATGGGGAATGCGGGGCAAACGAATTATGCAGCGTCTAAAGCGGGGATGATTGGCTTTACAAAATCGCTTGCTAAGGAGCTTGCTAGTCGGGGGGTTCGAGCTAACTGCATTGCTCCTGGATATATTGAAACGCAGATGACAAAAGCTTTGCCAGAAGATGTGACTATCCAGGTTTTGGCAAAAATCCCACTCCAACGAATGGGGCAACCTCGCGACATCGCTCACGCGGCGCTATATTTAGCTAGCGATCTTTCGAGTTACGTCACAGGGCAAGTCTTGACTGTTGACGGCGGAATGGTCATGTAAGATTTTTTTAAACAAAGGATATGGAATGACAGTACAACAAGAAGTAATCAATATTATCGTTGAGCAGCTCGGAGTCGATGTGGCTGATGTGACACCAGAAAAATCGTTCGTTGAAGATTTGAACGCCGATTCTTTGGATCTCACAGAGCTCATCATGACGTTTGAAGAAAAATTTGGCTTTGAAATTTCGGAAGAAGACGCTGAAAAACTCAAACTTGTTTCAGATGTCATCGAGTACATTGAAAAGCGAAAAACAAATGATTAATGAGCTGAAGGGTAGATTGATATCGTTGTCCGAGGGTGTTGTTTAACGCCCTTTGCGCATCGATTTCTCCTTTTTTTTAATGGCTCTTCCTTTTTAAAGTCCTCCAAAAAGCTTCGTTAGAGAGAAGCACCATAGGTGGCCCACTGCAAAGAATGATGCGCAAGATTTTTTTGGGGAGCGCGAGGGCTTCCCTCGCCTCTGTGGTCGCTCTCTCTGTGGTTCATTTTCTGCTAGCTTGACATAGGAGGATCAAAATCCATCAACAAACAGCAAATAGTCCGTTTGTTGATGGATTTTATGATTTTATCGACCGAGAAGAGCTTGAGAAAAAAAGTTAGATAAGCGATCTTAAAGATTTGGACGGAGGGGATCCCACCCGCCTCCTAAAGCTTTAATGAGTTGAATAGTAGATTGATATCGTTGTTCGAGGGTGTTGCTCAACGCCCTTTGCGCATCGATTTCCGCCATTTCTGTTCGAATGAGATCAAGTCGATTCGCAATTCCTTTTTCATAGCGCAACTGGGAGAGAGTTTTTATAGATCGATTGAGTGCCGAAAAGCTTTTGCCCTGCTGTTCTACATCGGCGAGGGCGTCTTCAACTTCCTGTAGAGCCAAAAGAATCGTATTTTCTTAATCTCCTAAGGGCTTTAAGGGCTCGGCTCTTAAAAACCAGCCAAGGGACTTTGTCCTTTGGAAACCTGAACGTAAAGGAATAAAATGGCTTCCTTGCAGTGATTCATTGATTGAAATTTCAGGGCTTGTTCACCTGTACAGGGAAAACTTTCGATCAACCAGACAAGGTAATTAGCTAAGGGACAAAAACTGGAATGTAGTAGTAAAAAATGGAGTTGGTGCATTAACGTTTAGTCGTTCAAAAAACAAAAACGTGCACCAACTCTATGCATCCAGTATCCGACAATACGATTCAACATTCAACACAAAAATGTTCAAAAATCCATCGCGCCCAGCCAGTCATCGCCAGAAAGGTGATCGCTTTTCAAGAATTGATCCATCTGGAACGTCACAAAAAATCTGCTAGAGAAGCTGCCGAGCTTCTAGAAGTTCCAAACTCTACTATGCGGTCATGGAGAAATCAAACAAACCATCGGCAGGCTCCAGAAGAGCTCGTTAAGTTTTTCTCAACACCTGTAGGAGCAGATTTTTTACAGAGGAATATAATCTCGACTTTGCAGCTTTTGTGGGCTGCCTGCCTTGGCTATTTGTCCTCGGACGTTCGACCTATGGTCGAACTGGGCGATTATTTAAACCAGGCAGGGGTTTTTAACCCCTTCCCGATTTAAATAACGCCCCCGAGAACAA
>CAIPFQ010000006.1 GCA_903864395.1 uncultured Chlamydiae bacterium
AAGAGGTTGCAGATAAATCATGTCATCAAGCATAGTTGTCCTATGGACAAAACATCCCCTTCTTGAGAGAAGGAGACAGAAGTAAGTGAAGCAAACAAGTTTCACTCAAAAAGCTGTCCAATCAAAGGGGTCCACTATAGGTTCAGCCCCTTGGATTTAGCCTTCAAAGTCGCCATCTTAAGCGAGCAGGCCTTGGCTATTGGGAAGATCTTTCCGTGGAATCTATCGATGATTTACTTGTCTATTTGGAGACTCAACCCTCCTTTTTTTTCTTTTCTAGTAAAGCAAAAGCTTTGTATACAAAAGCGCCTTATGAAAACAACTCCCTGCTGATTTTTGGCGCGGAGACAGAAGGGTTGCCTGAAATTTTTTGGGAAAAATGGCCGGAGAGATTTTTCACTATTCCCATGAGGCCAGAGACCCGTTGTCTGAATCTTGCCTCTAGCGTGGCCATTGTTCTCTATGAGGGATTAAGACAGACTGAATGGGGATCTATATCGCAACCGTTATGAGTTTAATGCCAAAAGCTATCGCAGTTGGCAAACGGACAGATTTCCAGCCCCAGAGCTTTTGAAAAATGCTGAGGACTGTTAGCAAAATCAGTGCCGGATAGCAGACCTCTAAAATAGGGCCGATGATTTTTGCAACCCCTGAAAAGCCAAGAATAGAAACAAAGAACGCGATGCCAAGGGTGATAGCAAGGGAGCCTGCTATGGGAATGCGGTTTTTTAAAACTTCCGTGCGAAGAAATTCAGCGAAGAGGGATGCGAGGACAATCGCAGTGGTAAGGCAAGCGAGGGCGACGGTGGCGCATACGACGGGCGCGGCCAAGGGGCCGAGTGTTTTTTGCGCAATAAAGCCGAGCATTTCCTGCGGAGGCACTGTGGCAAGATCTTTTGCGTAGGTAGCCCCCATAAGAACCAGCGAAAAATAAATCAGAGCCAAAAGACCTGCGCTGATCAGAGAGGATTGAAGAAAAATAAACAATGCTTGCTTGGGGTTTTCTTGAGCGATCTTTTGTCCTTTGAGGTGATTGATCACAAAGGCGGAAAAGAAAAAGGCAGCCAAAAGATCCATTGTTTGATACCCCTGAAAAACACCTGTCTTAAAACTTATCCAAGCTGATCCTTCTGTAGCGACAGACATAGAACTCTCGCCAGAAGACACGCTCAGGCAAACAATAGCAGCAAGAGAGAGAAGCAGGAAGGGGGTGAGGATAGAGCCAAGAAGAGAAATAATACGATTTTTCTTCAGGGTCAAAAGAAAAATACAGACGCAGGCAAGGGCGCTAAACCCCCAAAGAGGCGTGTTTTCAAAGATGAGCCGAAAGGAGCCATGAGCCACTGTAATGCAGCGCGCGAGAACCCCAAAGGGCCCCATGATGGATAGCGCTAACAGGGGAAACCAAAAAGTTGCTGGTTTGCCCAGTCGAACGAAAAAATCATATTGGCTTCCTTGAAACAAAAGCATGGCCAACATGCCAAGGATGGGGACAATAACCCCTGTGAAAATAAGGCCGAGGGCTGCGATTCCGTAGTGAGCCTCGCTCATCTGTCCAACGACCAAAGGAAATACAAGATTGCCCGAGCCAAAAAACATAGAAAACATCGCAAGTCCAGTCGATAGAACGATTGTTTTTGTTTTCACGATTTATTTCCCCCTTTAAACAGGGAAAAAAGAAGCGAAAGAACAAGGCTAGTCAAGAGGGCTGTCGTCATTGGAAAGTAAAGGGTGGTGCTTCCCTTTTTAATGACGAGATCCCCCGGTAATTTGCCGATCCACCCAGTCACCCAGGGGAGCTGGACTTTAAAGTGAATGAGGGCTCCAAAAAGAACCATCATGAATCCAGCAGCGATCAGAAAGCGCCCCATAGATTTATGTTTCCGCCAAAATAAAGGTCTCTATGGCTTTTGCGTCTCGAAGACCGACCAGGCGGCTCACCTCTTTACCATTTTTAAAAAGGATCATTGTGGGAACTGAAGTGATTTGAAATCGATTCGCCACTTCTTGCGCGCTGTCGATATCGACTTTTCCAATGGCCGCCTTCCCCTCGATTGTTTTTGCAACCTGTTCTAGAACAGGGGCGAGCATTCGGCAAGGGCCACACCAATTTGCGTGAAAATCCACAAGGGTTACTCCTGACTGGATCTCTGTGTCAAAATTCGGTAACTTCTCAATAAGTCCTGGCGCAGCGCAAGAATTCTTCATGGAGGTCTGATTCAAAATTAGGGGCAAGTTTCAATTTTACGGCTACGCTCCCTAATAGTTGT
>CAIPFQ010000007.1 GCA_903864395.1 uncultured Chlamydiae bacterium
CTTTATGATTCCTTATAGAGGAGGTCACTGAACTTGGGCTAGGCTATAGTGCGCTGAATCATAAGCCGCTCGTGGATAATATCGATCGGTATGGGAAAATTCTTTATAGAAAATGAACCCAGGCCATAGGGCCTGGGTTCACGAGACGCCTAATTATTTCGCGTAAGGCTCAGATAATTTAATTTGTGCGTAAGAAACCATACCCTTTAAAGGGGCGAAGGAATTATGAGCCAGGGGGTCAGACTATGCCTGCTTTACCCGTCTCGAGGAAAAAAGCCCCTTGAGTGGCTCTCCTTTTTGTGATATTATTTTCTCTTTATAAGGATGATTTTATGACTGTTCGTGTTCGAATTGCCCCTTCCCCGACGGGAGATCCCCACGTCGGCACTGCTTATATCGCTCTATTTAACCTGATTTTCGCACGCCACTTTCAGGGAAAATTTATTCTACGCATAGAGGATACGGATCAGACGAGAAGTCGTCCTGAATATGAGAAATCGATTCTCGACGCTCTGTCCTGGTGTCAGATTCAGTGGGACGAAGGGCCTGATATTGGAGGGCCGTATGGCCCTTACAGACAATCTGAGAGAACGGAGATCTATCGCAAGCATGTCTATGAGCTTTTGGAAAGAGGCAAGGCCTATAAGTGCTTTGCTACAGCGGCAGAGCTTGCAGAAATGCGCGAGGTGGCGTCTGCTCAAGGGAAGCGAGTGGGCTATGATCGGCGCTATCGCAATTTAAGCCCTGCAGAAACGCAAGCGCGCGAGGCCGCTGGAGAGCCTTTTGTGATTCGTCTCAAAGTGCCTTTGACAGGGGATTGCGTTTTTGACGATCAAATTAAAGGGCGTATCAGTGCGCCTTGGGCAGATATTGATGATCAAGTGCTTTTGAAATCAGACGGATTTCCGACGTATCATTTGGCCAACGTGGTTGATGATCATCTTATGAAGATCACTCACGTCATTCGCGGCGATGAGTGGATGAGCTCTACGCCAAAACATATTCTCCTGTATGAATCTTTTGTCTGGCAGGCACCTGTGTTTATGCATATGCCGCTTCTTCTCGGCAAAGAGGGAAAAAAACTGTCAAAAAGAAAAAATCCTACCTCGATTTTTTATTTTCGCGATAGCGGGTATTTGCCAGAGGCGCTTGTCAATTTTCTGACGCTCATGGGCTATAGCATGACAGGGGAGAGAGAAATTTATACGCTCGACGAAATCATTCGAGATTTTGACCCAAAACGGATTGGTATTTCTGGGGCGTTTTTCGATATTCAAAAACTCGCCTGGGTCAACCAGAAAAAGATCATTGAATCGATTCCAGAGGATAAGCTGTGGGATCGGATTATGGCCTGGAAATTCAATGACGGTTTTATGCGCAAGCTGATGCCTCTCGTGCATACCCGCATTAAAACTTTTGCCGATTTCATGGATCTTTGTGGCTTTTTCTTCGTATCAGATCTTCATTTAACGCCCGAGATGTTATGCCCTAAGGGAATAGAGCCAGAGGCTGTAAGCGCTCTTCTTCAAGGGATGATTTGGAGCCTCGATGCGCAAGAAGATTGGAGCGGATCTGGTCTGCAAAAAGCTTCTCACGAAGTAGCTGAAACTTTTGCAGTGCATCATAAAAAGGTTGTGATGCCAGTGCTCTTTGTTTCCCTAATGGGGAAAACAATGGGGCCTCCTCTTTTTGACTCTGCGACGCTCCTCGGGAAAGATCTGGTGCGCGTCCGCTTTTTGAGTGCGATTGAAACTCTTGGGGGCATTTCGAATAAAAAGCTCGACCTCTTGAAAAAAGAGTGGGATAACAAAAAAAATCAGGGATCTTGAGATGTTTCTGCCTCTCCTGCGAGATCGACTTTTGAGATGACGTAGCCTCTTTGATAGTTGCCGTCATTTTCGCAGCTAGCACCTAGAAGCAGGAGACCGATGACGGTCATGAAACGAATAAATCTCATATTTCCCACTGTAATGAGGGCGGTATCCTTTGTCTATAAAAAATTTCACGCGACTTCATCCTTTGATGTCGCGGATCAAGGAAAGGAGCCTTTTAACGGGGCTCTCTTCTACAAAAAAGACCTATCATATTGCCTTAGAAGTGGAGAGGGAAAAAATTCCCTTTAAAGTGGGCGATAGCATTGCTGTGTTGCCTCAAAATGATCCAGAAGAGGTGGGAGCTCTTTTGAAAAAGCTTGGGTTGAGAGCCTCTGAAGAGATTTTTGTTCCAAAACTCAACGCTCCAGTGGCTGTGGGAGAATTTTTGACCCATCAGGTCAATATTCATCGCGTGAGCAGTTCTTGTTTTCAAAGCGCCTCGCCAAAAGATTCTCTTTTATTCCCTGAAAATAAAGTGGGGCTCACGGAATTTCTCGATGGGCACACGCTTCTCGATCAAGTTTTAGGGGGGCGTAAATTTGAGCCCTCTCATTTAGCGACTTTGGGCCCTCTCTTGCCGAGATTTTATTCGATTGCCAATTCTTGCCGCGTTTTCCCTGAAGAAATACATTTGCTAGTCGCGTATGTTTCGTACATGGCGAACGGACGGCTTCGTAGGGGGGTGGGAAGTCATTTTCTTTGCGCTCAAGCAGAGCCAAACGTTACGCCCATTCCGATCTATCTTCAGCCCTCTCACCGCTTTACTTTGCCTGAGGATAAAAACACTTCGATTATTCTCGTGGGCTCAGGAACGGGGATTGCTCCGTATCGCGCTTTTTTACAAGAGCGTTTAGCGACGCAAAGTGACGGACGCAATTGGCTGTTTTTTGGTGAAAGACATCGCGCCTCCGATTTTTATTACGAACCTTTTTGGAAATCGCTGGTTTCCATGGGAAAACTGCGCGTCGATACTGCCTTTTCGCGCGATAGCGCAAAGAAGGTCTATGTGCAGCACAAAATATATGAGGAGAGAAAAAGCCTTTGGAACTGGCTTCAGGAAGGGGCTTATTTTTACATTTGCGGAGATGCTAAGGGACTTGCGAAGGATGTGGATGCGATGCTCCATCGGATCGCCCGAGAAGAGGGGTCTATGACGGAGGAAAACGCTCGCGCTTTTGTGAAACAGCTTCGACTCGATAAGCGGTATCTTGCGGACGTGTATTGAAGAGATTGGCTAACCCAAGTTCGTCGTTTGTAGTTTTAAGTAGTTGTAATACAGATCGTTGAAAAGTTTATCTGAGGAAATTCGAGGCGATGTTCACCTTTTCGCTCAATTTTCCTAGGTAACTCGTCGCTTTTCTCGACCCAATAGCCGCTTTTGCATATCATGCTATTATGGTCTGCCTGGAATGCGCACATTTGCCACTAAGGTCTCGTAAGCAAATAAATGTTGCGTTTCCGCAAAGCCGGCGCTTCAGATTTGCAACAGGCAACGCTAGCGACGAAGCAGGCCATGTGCCTGCACATGGCCGATTCAGCCGGGTGCAAAGGTGAAGATGCTGGCTCAGCGGAAATGTAACAGTTATTTGCTTACGAGCCCTAAAGATTCAAATAGGTTTTCATGCTTGGTCTCAAAAAACCGTTGTGATCGAAAGTTTTCCCTGTACAGGTGAACATTGCCAAATTCGACACTACAACTTGAATTAGGTCA
>CAIPFQ010000008.1 GCA_903864395.1 uncultured Chlamydiae bacterium
TCCACTACAAATACAATAAATTCACAATATACTTTAGGTTAGAATGTTACGATTTGTGAAAAAACTCGCAAAAAAATCAATATATGCTTATAATCAGCGTGTTATGAAAAAATAGGGCGAAAAAGGGTCGTTAAACTTGGGTTAGGGAAACGTAGGCTGGCTCCCAAAAAACAGACTCAATCGCCAAGGAAAGCTCTGCATCCTCCATAAAACGGGCAGAGCCCTCTTTCATCGCTTGTTTTGCAATCAAAAACCCAAGTTTTTTAGAAATTTCACGCACCCGTTCAGGAGGAGGAAAAAGAGGTGCCTCTTCTGTCTCCAAGGCTGGAGAAAAGCCACTGAGCGCCTCAGAGGCCATCAAAAACATGGAATCTGTCACGCAACTCACCTGAGCGGCTAAGATCGCAAGACCCATTGCTGGAAAGATATAATAATTATTGCATTGGCCGATTTGATAGGTTTTCCCTTGGTACACAACATCAGGAACTCGCGTTCCCGTCGCAATGCGCCCCTTCCCTTGTGTCCATTGAATTAAGTCGCTCGGCTGCGCTTCGCAATGGGATGTTGGATTAGACAGAGGAAAAAGAATCGGTCTTTCGCAAAATTTCGCCATAGTTCGAATCGCTTTTTCCGTAAAAGCCCCCGCGCAACCAGAAACACCTATGAGAATAGTGGGCTTCACTTTTTCCACCACCTCTTCTAACAAAATCTCACGCTCTCCGCTCATCCCTAAAGAAGCGAGATGTTCCAGCGATTTAGCATAAGGTTTTTGAGCCGCCGTCAAAGAGCTCATCGCCTGGTGCAATAAACCCCATCGATCGATCATCCAAATCCGATCGCAAGCCAATGAGCCTGCCAAAGCTGTGCGCTGCATCTCCCCTACGATTTCCGCCGCAATCCCCGTTCCTGCCGAGCCGCCGCCGTAAATCACAATTCTTTGCTCTTGAAATATGGCTCGATTCGCTTTCACCGCCGCCATAAGACCTGCAAGCGCGATCGCAGCCGTCCCTTGAATATCATCATTGAATGTACAACATAGATTGCGATATCTTTCTAAAAAGAGCCCTGCATGCTCTTTTGCAAAATCTTCCCACTGCAAAAGAACGGTTGGATAGCGCTTTAAAATGGCTTTGACAAACCGATCGACAAAATCCTCATACTCCTTGCCCCGAACCCTTTTATGTCTCCATCCCAAGTAAAAAGGATCTCGCAGCCTCTCTTCACTATCTGTCCCCGCATCGAGAATCACAGGAAGACAGACGCCAGGGAAAATACCCCCGCAAGCAGAGTACAGAGTAATTTTTCCAATCGGAATTCCCATGCCGCCAATCCCCTGATCGCCCAAGCCTAAAATTCTTTCCCCATCGCTCACGACAATCACCTTGACATCGGGTAGCTCGATGTTCGCCACCATCTCTTCCATCCGATCCTGTTCTGGCAAAGCAATAAACAGACCGCGCGAGCGGCGATAAATTTCACTAAATCGCTGACAAGCAATCCCAACCACAGGGGTATATAAGATTGGAAGCATCTCTCCAATATGAGAGGTCAGCAAACGATAAAAAAGAGTCTCATTGCGATCCTGGAGCTCGCGCAAAAACATATGGCGAGACAAGTCTTCGGTTTTTTTCTGATATGCCTCATAAATTCTGGCTCCCTGTTGTTCCAGAGTTTCAATCGTCGCCGGAATCAGACCGTGAAGCTTAAATTTTTGCCTCTCTTCCGAAGAAAAAGCAGAGCCTTTATTGAGAATAGAGTGTTCTAAAAGAGCTCTGCCGCGCAGCTCTGTTTGCAAACAATCTTTGGAAATAATTTTATAATAAGTCATGGATGCGTCATTTTTTTTGCGTCAACAGCTCGATCAAACGCATCGCTGGTTAAAAACCCCAGCTTCACGCAGGCCTCTTTCAGAGAGATTCCCTCCACATAAGCTATATGAGCGATTTTCGCACATCGATCATAACCGAGCGCAGGGCTGAGCGCAGTCACAAGCATTAAAGAGTTTTGGACATACAAGGCGATGCGCTCTCGATGAGCCGCGAGATGAGCGATACAGTATTTTTCAAACATCGCAGAGGCATCTTTTAAAAGAATCATCGAATGGAGCAAGTTATAAATCATCACGGGCTTAAACACATTCAGTTCAAAATTGCCTTGCGATCCAGCGAACCCAATCGCCGCATCATTGCCCATCACTTGCACCGCAACCATCGTTAAAGCTTCGCACTGCGTGGGATTTATTTTGCCAGGCATAATAGAAGAGCCTGGTTCATTTTCTGGCAAAATAAGCTCATGTAAACCGCAGCGAGGCCCAGAGCCGAGCCAGCGAATATCGTTGGCGATTTTCATCAGTGATCCCGCAAGCCTTTTCAAAGAGCCGCTGACAGATACGATCTCGTCGTGAGCCGAGAGGGCGGCAAACTTATTGGGATGAGAGCGAAAGGGCAAGCCTGTGATCTCTTCAATTTTTTTTGCCATCATCGTATCGAATCCAGGCGGTGCGTTCAATCCCGTCCCAACAGCTGTGCCGCCGATCGCAAGATCATACAATCCATCGGCCTCTAACTCAATCGCTCGATAGCTTCTTTCGAGTAAGGAAATATAACCGGAAAACTCTTGGCTCAGCATGAGCGGCGTAGCATCTTGCAGATGCGTGCGACCTATTTTTACGATGCCAGCAAACTCTTGTTCTTTTTTTTGAAAGGTGGCGATCAAATTTTTCAAAGAGGGAAGCAGTCCCCGATGAATTTCCATGGCGGCTGCGATGTGCATTGCACTTGGAAAAACGTCGTTGGAGGACTGAGACATATTGACGTGATCGTTAGGATGAATGGGATCCTTGCTCCCCAGCTTGCCGCCCGCTTTCTCAATCGCTCGATTGGCAATGACCTCGTTCACGTTCATATTTGTCTGCGTGCCGCTGCCCGTCTGCCAAACATGCAGAGGGAAGTGAGCCGATAAGCGCCCCGCAATGATTTCATCGCACGCCTCTATAATTTTTTGCGAGCGCTCTGGGCTTAACTTTTTAAGCTGGCCATTCACCATCGCCGCAGACTTTTTCACAATCGCAAGGGCCACAATCACCTCTTGTGGCATGAGATCGCGCCCAATAGAAAAGTGCTGCAGCGAGCGCATAGTTTGCGCGCCGTAGTAAACGTTAGAAGGCACCCGAACCACCCCCATACTGTCTGTTTCTTCACGCGATGCTTCCATAGCCCCCCTTTTTGTGTCATAAATCATCGCTAGGCCCCAAGTCAAAGCATTTCCTAGAGCTCGACAAAATTGAAGTTAAACTACCAAAAATGTTAAACTTAGAGAAAGAGGAAGCGTGACAACAAAGTTAACTAAAGTTTTTTTTCCTCAAAAATCCCTTTGGAGTGCCTGCTTAGGTAACCTCTTTGAGCACTATGATACCGCGCTCTTTGGGCTTTTATCTCCTTTCCTTGCGCCTTTGATTTTGCCTAGCCAAGAGCCCCTCATTGCTTTAATCCTCACCTATGCGATTATTCCGCTAGGGATGATTGTACGTCCTCTTGGATCGATTGTTTTTGGCTATATTGGGGATACTCATGGCCGCAAAAAGGCGCTATTTCTCACTTTATTCGGGATGGGCATTTTGTCTTGCGCAATTGGCTGCATCCCCGTCTACGCGCAAATCGGCGTTTTTGCCCCTGCCCTCTTTCTTTTGACTCGCTCATTACAAAATTTTTTTGCTGGAGGAGAAATTATGGGAGGAGGGATTTTTCTATTAGAAAATACCCCGCAAAAGCGACAGGATCTACTCAGCGGGCTGTATGGATCTTCTACAATTGGAGGCTATCTTTTAGCCTCTTTCGGCGTCTATTTATTGAGTTTCTACGGACTCATCGAAGATCTCTGGCGCCTTCTTTATCTGTTCGGAGGGATTACAGCGCTTTTCGGGGGCTTCATTCGTTGGAAGACAACCTATAGCGAACCTTCTATTCCGATGCAAAAAAATTTCTCCCACCTAGCCAGACCCTTATGGATCTATCGCAAAGAACTTTGCGCCATTGCTTTGGTCTCTGGATTTAGCTATGCCAATTACTCCATCGCGCTTCTATTGATGAATGGGTTCATGCCCCTTATCTCCTCGA
>CAIPFQ010000009.1 GCA_903864395.1 uncultured Chlamydiae bacterium
AAAGCGTCCATCAAGCGATGGTAGCGAAGAATGAGGGGGTTTTTAGCGACTGGGTATTTCATCGAAAATCCTTATTCAAGCATGTTCTCAGCAGCATAGCAAATTTTGGCTATTTTTTTTTAGTCAAATCGAGTATCGTCGTTTCTTTTACTAGGTAAAGATAGGGGAAAGCTATGCTTGACATGAAGGAACTGAGAAAAGATCCAAAAATTTTTGAAGCGAAACTCAAAACTAAGCAGCCTGAGATTAGCCTAGAGCCCGTCCTCATTCTCGACGAGCGCATCCGCGCTTTAAAAACAGAAGCCGAAGATCTCAAGCAAAGGCGCAATGCGGCTTCAAAAGACATTGGCTATAAAAAACAAAGGGGCGAAGACATTGACCCCTCGATGCAAGAGATGGGCACTTTAAGTGAAACAATTACAAAGCTCGACAAAGAAATATCTAGTCTAGAGGCTGAAATTTTCCAAATTCTTTCTGCTTTTCCCAATCTACCGATGGAAGATATTCCCGTATCGGATAGCCCAAAAGACAATGTTTGCATCAAAACTTTTGGAGAAAAACCTGTTTTTTCTTTTCCCTTCAAAAATCACGTTGAGCTCAATGAAAAATTGCATCTTTTCGATTTCCCAAGGGGCGCGAAAATCTCTGGTTCGGGATGGCCTCTTTATACAGGGTTTGGCGCAAGATTAGAATGGGCTCTTTTAAACTATATGCTCGATACGCATAGAAAAAACGGGTTTATGCAAATCATGCCTCCCCTGCTCGTGCGTCCAGAAACAATGTATGGTGCAGCGCAGCTTCCAAAATTTGAAAATCAACTGTTTAAAATCAAAGACGATGATTACCATCTCTACCTCATCCCGACCTCAGAGTGCGCTTTAAATGGCATTCACGCGGGAGAGATTTTGGATGCAGAGTGTTTGCCCTTTCTCTACACAGCGTATACGCCCTGTTTTCGAAGAGAATCGGGCGCTGCGGGATCGCAAGAACGGGGGCTCATTCGCACCCATCAATTCAATAAAGTGGAAATGTTTTGCCTGAGTGCGCCAGAAGATAGCACGCGCTGTTTTGAAAAAATGCTCTCCTCTGCTGAAGAAATTTTAGAAGGACTCGAACTCCATTATCGAAACATGCTTCTTACAACGGGCGACATGTCGTTTGCGGCGGCAAAAACGGTGGATATCGAGGTCTGGCTGTCAGGGCAAAACCGCTATTACGAGGTTTCTTCCGTATCGAATTGCACAGACTTTCAGGCGCGAAGAGCCGACATCCGCTGTCGAAAGAAAAACGAAAAAACGCACTTCGTCCATACGCTCAACGGTTCAGGCCTGGCCACATCGCGATTGATGGTCGCTCTTTTAGAAAACAATCAGCAGGCCGATGGTTCTGTTCTTGTGCCGAAAATCTTGCGCAGGTATTTAGAAGAGGAAATCTCAATCATTCAACCTGAGAAATGATATGCAAATGATCCCTTCTTTTCTTGATTTTCTTCACCGCTCGCCTACCTCTTTTCATGCAACCCAAACGATCGCAAAAGATCTTATTGCGGCAGGCTTTTCTCAGCTCTTTGAAGAAAATCCCTGGAAACTAGAGCCGGAAAGAGGCTATTTTGTGATTCGAGAA
>CAIPFQ010000010.1 GCA_903864395.1 uncultured Chlamydiae bacterium
ATATCGACCCACTAGCGACAACTATTAGGGAGCGTAGCCGTAAAATTGAAACTTGCCCCTAATTTTGAATCAGACCTCCATGAAGAATTCTTGCGCTGCGCCAGGACTTATTGAGAAGTTACAAAGTACCACCCTCCTATGATTTGGGGGAAACGGTTAAGAATCTATTATTTAACGCAAGCAGAGGTAAGTCCGCCAAAGTTTATTTTGTTTGTCAATAAGCCAGATTTAATGACCGATACGTATAAAAAATATTTAATCAATCGATTGCGCGACGAGTTTCCGTTTACGGGCTGTCCGCTCCTTTTTGAGCTTCGAGGCAAAAAGCTATCAGGTCTGCCAACAGTCCCTGTAGACGCATAAGCCCCCTCTTTTGTATCTTGAGGAAGGATTCGATTCAATGGTTTGTTCATGCGATTGCCAAGACCTCCTTCTCTTCGTTTTGCCCCTTTTCTCGATGACTTGAAGGGCTATGGGCTGCCTTCTTTGCGCAGCGATCTATTTGCTGGGTTTTCTGTCGCTCTGATGACAATCCCACAGTCGATTGCGTATGCGCTTCTAGCGGGTCTGCCTCCTACGGCAGGATTATTTTCCGCAGTTTTTGGCACTATTTTTAGCGCGATTTTTAGTTCTTCTCGCCAGCTTGTCGCAGGGCCTAGCACAGGAACCGCTATTTTGCTTCAAACTTCTATCGCGGGGATTCTTTACACTTATTTTCCGAATGTAGTTGGCGAGGCGCGCGATGCCTTGGTTTTGCATCTGCTCTTGCAGTTTGTCATTCTTATGGGGCTCATTCAGCTCGGAAGTTCTTTTTTTAACGTCGCAAAGGTATTGCAATTTGTTAGCCGTCCTGTGATTTTGGGTTATTTTGCTGGAATTACAGTGGCGATTGGGGTGACCCAAGCCTTTAGCCTCACGGGGGTGGAATCTCCTGGGGGAGATCGAACGATCCTGTATCAAGGATGGTATTTTATCTCGCACCTTCCTCAAGTGCAATTTTGGACCTTTCTTGTTGGAATCGTAAGTTTTAGTTGTCTTTTTTTTCTGCGAAAAATCGTGAAAAACTGGCCGAACGCCCTTTTGATGTTAATTGGAAGCTCTTTGCTTGCGAAAGGCTTGTCATTTTTTGGTGTTTCGAGCATCAAAACTCTTAGCTTTTTTCAGCTGCCCTTAGAACCTTTTCCTTTAATACAACTTCCTTTGCTGGATTTAGATTTACTGCCTAAAATTTTCCCTGCTGCGCTGGCGCTTTCTTTTTTAGCGATCCTTGAAGTATTTTCTGTTTCGCGCGCCTTCGCTGCGAAAAATGGGTACAGCGTGTCGGCCAATCAAGATGTGTTTGCTTTAGGCGTCAGCAATGTCATTTTAGCTTTTGTGAGTGGGGCGATGCCAACCTCAGGGAGCCCATCGAGAACCTCTTTGAATGTGCGTCTTCAGGCAAAGACACGGTTTGCCGCAATCTCTAGCGGGTTTATCACTGCGTTAGGGGTTTTGTTTTGCTGGCCTCTTGTACAACAAGTGCCTCTCACGGCTCTCTCTGCTCTGTTGATTGCGAGCATGCATACACTGACGGATTGGAATGAGATTAAATTTTCGATCCGAGCGACGCAGGCAGATGCATGGGTGTTTTTTCTGACATTTTCTTCTTGTTTGATTTTTAGTTTGGATGTCGCGTTTTTTATTGGGATCATCATTTCTATTGGAAATTATCTTAAGCAGTCTTCAACGCCTCATCTCGTGGAATATGCGTTTAATACTAAGGGACGCTTGGTGTCGGTGGGTCTTCAGGATGACACACATCGCAAGGTGCGCGTGATTGGCATTGGCGGAGATTTATATTTTGCGACAGCGGACGTGTTCCAGGCTGCGCTAGAGGCGGTGGTACGGGATCGAAATGTTCAGGCCATTGTATTGCGGCTGAATAATGTGTACCATATGGATGCATCTATGTGTCTTGCGATTTTATATCTTTGCGAATTGCTTGAATCAACAGGGCGTCATCTTGTGATCAGCGGCTTGACTGAAGAGGTATGGCATGTATTTCATCGCACAGGCATGGTAAAAAAAATAGGTCTTGATAATCTTTATTTTACAGACGAGAGCAACCCGCAATTTTCTACATGGAAAGCTTGTCTAAGAGCGCAAGAACTTATTCATCCCAACTGTTGAGCTCGCGGATCTCTTCACTTCTTGAAAAAAAAAAGAGAAGAGGTTGTTTTTGGCTCTAAGTAGGCGCGCATGGCTTGATCGAAAAATTTTGCGCAGCAGTGCTCGCCACATGTAAAGAGATCGACAAAACAAGAACCAAATTCTGGGTAAGTATGCAAGCTCGCATGGCTCTCCGACAAAAGATACACTAGC
>CAIPFQ010000011.1 GCA_903864395.1 uncultured Chlamydiae bacterium
CAAGAAAATAGCAATATGTGTTTATAATTAGTGTGTTAAGGAAAACATAGCGCAAAAAGACCCGTTAAACTTGGGCTACACACTTTCTTCTCGCCAGAAGCATCGAGCAAAGAGAATGAAGACATTTCTCTAAAATGGGATGTTCCGCAATGTCTCTGCATTGAAGATGATTTGAAAAAATATCCAAAAGTCATCGACCCATCAAAAACAGAGAAAGACAACCTCGAATTCTTCCAGTGGTTTTTAAACAGGGTTCGATCCGTAGCAGAACAGGTCTGCTCTCGCATAGAAAATAAACGATTGTAAGGGAGACAAAACTTCTGAAAAATTCAGAAAGGGAGTTTTGCAATTCCATCGAGTAGTCAAAAAAGCAAGAAACCAGTACAATTGCCCTATTGAACCTATTTTGAGCCGAAGTAACGGAGTTTTTTTGTATGAAACATTTGACAGATACGAATTTTGACACAGAAATCCAGTCAGGGGTCACCCTCGTGGATTTTCACGCGAATTGGTGCGGCCCTTGCCGTATGCTAGCTCCTGTTCTAGAACAGGTTGCGAAATCGATCGAAGGAAAAGCGGCGATTGGCAAAGTCGACATCGACAGTGCGCAGGAAGTGGCGAATCGCTTTCAAATCACCTCAGTTCCCACCATGGTTCTTTTTAAGAACGGCAAAGAAGTCAACCGATTGGTCGGTCTTCGAGATGCTCAGGCCATTGAGGCCTTCATTTTAACCGCGAATTAAATTTATGGGACGCTTTCTTATTGCCGCAGGATTTATGATGGTTCTTTTTGGGGCCATCATTCACTTTAAAGTGCAGCTTCCTTGGATCACAGGGTGGATCGGCAAACTACCAGGCGATCTCGTCATTAAAAAGGGAAATGCGACCCTTTATTTTCCAATGACTACAGCCCTGTTAACCAGCTTCGTTCTCTCTCTTTTTTTTTCTTTATTTAGGGGGGAAAAAAAACCATGAAAACAAAAACGATCGTTCTATCGACGGGGCTCGCGATGTTTTCTATGTTTTTCGGCTCAGGCAACCTCGTGTTTCCTCTAGTCGTTGGACAGATGAGCGAGGGGCACTATGGGATCGCAGCTCTCGGCATTATTTTCACAGGGGTCATCGTCCCGATCCTAGGAATGCTGGCTATGCTGCTTTTTCAGGGAAGCCAATATGATTTTTTTATTCGGCTTGGGAAACCAGCGACATTTTGGTTTCCTCTTTTAGCGCTCTCCATTATGGGGCCCTTTGGCGTTCTCGCTCGCTGTATTACAGTGGCCCACGGCTCCTTTCGACTGATTTTTGAAAATACGCCTCTTTGGGGCTTTAGCGCTCTCGCGTGTGCCTGCATCTTCCTTCTCACTTTAAAGAAGACTCGCATTATCTCTCTTCTTGGCTCGATCCTCACCCCTTTTCTGCTGCTTTCGCTCGCCGTGATCGTCTGTTTGAGTGTGTCTTCGGGCGGAAATTCTATGCCCTCCATCGCAGAAGGATCTTCTTGGGCCAGCTTTAAAATAGGGATTTTCCAGGGCTACCAAACAATGGATCTTCTCGCCGCTTTTTTCTTTTCCACCTTTGTGATCAACCATCTCAAGGGACACAAAACGATCCAAGACAATCCCCATCAATCGTTGCCCATTTTTCTTCAATCCGCTCTCATCAGCGCAAGCCTTTTGGCTCTCATTTATTTTGTCCTAGTTCTCATGGGATCTACCTACGCGCAAGAGCTCTCGCTAGTGCCGCCACAGGAAATGCTCGGTTTTATCGCGCAAAAAACGCTCGGCTCTTTTGCTGCCCCTGTCGTATGCGCGACCGTTGTCCTCGCCTGTCTTACGACTGCGATTGTCCTCACGTCCCTATTCGCTGATTTTCTTCGAACAGAAGTTTTAAAAAATCGCATTCCGACAGCCGCATCCCTCGCAATCACATTGGGCATTGCGTTTTTTGTCTCTATCCTAGGGTTTTCAGGGGTCGCGAAAATCATCGGGCCGATTCTCGAAGTTTGCTATCCAGCGCTGATCTTATTGACAGTGCTGAGCATTTTTCAAAAACTTTGGGGCTGGAAATCTGTCCGTCTGCCGACCGCGCTCGCCCTCGGTATAAAGCTAGTGGCTATTGCGATATAGAGGCCCATCCGCTCTGTCTTAATCCTTCATAAAGAACAACGGCCAC
Source organism: uncultured Chlamydiae bacterium (assembly GCA_903864395.1). Taxonomy (GTDB): domain Bacteria; phylum Chlamydiota; class Chlamydiia; order Chlamydiales; family SM23-39; genus CAIPFQ01. The sequence goes on from CAIPFQ010000011.1 coordinate 2,173, forward strand.
ACTCGAGGCAAGGTTAAGACAGCGTGTCTTTGGCGTCATGGGAATCGTAAAAAATCTTTCAGGCCATTTTTCCCAAAAAATTTCCGGCAGCCCTTCCGTCTCCGCGCCAAAAACCAAAAGAGAGTCCTTTGTGTAAGAAGCTTCCGTGTACACGGCCTTTGCTTTGCTAGAAAAGAAAAAAAAGGAGCTTTGCGTTTCTAGATAGGAGAGCAAATCCTCAATGGACTCTACAGAAAGAGCTTCCCAGTAACCGAGACCGGCTCGCTTTAAATGGCGACTTTGAAGGCTAAACCCAAGAGGGTGGACAAGTCCGAGCCCTGCCCCTGCAGCGGCACAAGTGCGCGCAATATTGCCTGTGTTTTGAGGGATTTGCGGTCGGTACAAAATAATTTTCATCTCAACATTTTTTTGAGCATCACTGGGAGAAGATCGTCAAAAGGAATAGAGAGCGTCTCCCGAGACTGCATATTTTTCATTTGAATGCATCCCTGTTCCATTTCGTCACTGCCGAGGATCGCGCAGCAAAGAGCGTCTGCTTTCACAGCGTTAGCAAGCCCTGCTTGCAATTTTTGGGCTTGCATTTCAACGATCGATGAGACCCCCGCATGTCTGCAAAGAGTGGCAAGCTCCATACACTTCATCCGAGCCGCCTCGCCGAGAGGAATAAAATAGAGCAGTGGAGCGTCCGTTCGCTCACAGGGAACTTGCAAAGCGACCATCACTTGCAGAAGTCTTTCTGTCCCCGTTGCAAATCCTACCGCTGGCTTATCCGCCCCGCCAAGAGAAGCGATGAGTCCATCAAAGCGTCCGCCCGCCCCGACCGTGCCTTGTGCCCCCAGATCTTCCGATACCACTTCAAAAACCGTCTTATTGTAATAGTCCAGCCCGCGCACAATCCGATCATCGACCAGGTAAGATACGCCGAAACGATCCAAAATCCGACACAGTTGCTCAAAATGCTTTCGAGCCTCCCCTGAGAGCGAATCCAAAATAGAGGGAGCCCCTTTTAAAATCTCTCGATCCTGAGGCGATTTTGAATCTAAGATTCGCAAAGGATTTTTCTCAAAGCGCACCTGGCTCTCTGCAGAGAGCTGCGCGAAGCGAGGCTTTAAGTAGGCAAGAAGTGTGGCCCGAAACGTTTCTCTCGACGCTGCGTCTCCCACCGTATTGAGCAACACTTTCAAATTTTTTATATGAAGCCTTTTGTACACCTGCAAAGCCAAATCGATGATTTCGGCGTCTTGTTCAGGGGCAGAAACGCCAATCGCTTCTACACCAAACTGGTGATGCTGTCGATAACGACCCGACTGGGGCCTTTCATAGCGAAACATCGGGCCTATATAAAAAAACTTATGCACAGCACCGAGATTGCCGAGGTGGTTTTCAATGTAGGCGCGCATGACGGCGGCCGTCCCTTCGGGGCGAAGGCTGATCGAGCGTTCCCCTCGATCGAGGAATGTAAACATTTCCTTAGAAACGATATCCGAGGTTTCTCCTGCGCCACGCACAAAGAGTTCGGTCCGCTCGTAGATGGGTGTGCGGATTTCTCGATAGCCATAATCGGCAGCAGTTTTTCGGAGAACGGATTCCGCCTTTTGCCACATGTGGGACAATCGCCATAGCTCATCCGTCCCATAGGGAAGAATATCAAAGGTGCCTTTTGGAATTTGAAACTGCATATAGGGGCTATTGTAGACAAAAACAGCTTCACTACGCAAGGGTTTTGAGAGAAATGCGGAGAAGAACAAAAAGAGATTGATTTTTTTCTTGGTCTATATCAATATTATTATCGCTTTCGAAACAAAGTAGTAAATTTTAGAACAAATGGTTAAAGAAATGAATATACACAATCAAGATAGTTATAAAGAAAAAATTTTATCACTAGGGTCTTCAGCCAATCCAGAAAATCAACATTGCAGCGAAGAAGATGTCCTTATGAGAACGATTATGCGCCATCCTGATCGAGATCTAGAACCGCAGCTCGATGAGCTCCATTCTAGAATCGGAGACCTTTTGGAAGATCAAAGTGACGAGGCTCTCCTCTGGCTTCTTGGGGGAGGCTCTCCGAATCCTCGCGGAGGGTTTCAAAATGATGTGTTAGCACTCAAAAAATTTCTCGCTAAAAACCCATCAGAAATCGGATCGAGTCGCTTAATATCAGGATTAGAGACACTCATCACAAATATTTCTTATCGTGCGATCAAGGCACAAAATTCTTCTCAGCCTCTTGAGCCAGAAACAGACGATCAAAAAAAGCTCTTTGACTCTCTGTGTCTGCCTGCAAAAGAATGGATTCTTAAACAAAGCGATATCAATCGCATCTATTTAGACAGGAAGTTTTCTCAGAGCCATCAAGGAGATGTTTCTGGGATCCTTCCAGAAATTAGAGAAGATCTCTCCGAGGGCTCAGATATAGACCTGGACGATTTTCAAGAATCGCTTCAAAAACCCTCAAATTTTTTAGGAAAAACATTCCCTTCCTTCATGCGCTATAAAAATACATTCATCTCTACGTGGGCGCACAGTGCTCAACAAAGTAATATTCCGATTCGATTGCTGGTCAGCTCTAGCGCCTCCATATGCGCAGGAACTGTCTGTTGGTTGCTTTCCGAATCTAAGGAGCTTAGCAATTCGGAAAATATTAACTCTCTTTGCGCTTTATTATTTATTCCAACGTACTACAGAGCTCATTATCATACCATAGCGGAAACCGCGGCAGGAATTTATCATTATACTGTATGCAAAGGGAATAACCAGACTTTCTATCTTCCTCTCTCTCCTCAAGAATCGTTAAGTTTCGCTCTAAGAATGCTCATTCGTGTCGTTGATCGCGATCTTAGGTCGGATGTGGAAAAATTATGCGTGGATATTTTTAAAAAAACAAAAACAATACGTCCTTATCTTGCAAATGTTGGACTCGATGTCTTTTGCTGAAAAATATCATCAAACTCTTTCTCTATGATTTCAGAGAATTCCTTACTTCTGGACTTTTGACAAATCAGTGGGCTGTGCCCATCTGATTTGTTAAAAATTGAATGAAAAATACGGTCGATTAGGCTGCTTTTCGCTGGTTCTTGCGCTTTTTGACCACTTTTTTTCGCTCGCGCTTGAGAAAACGTGTA
>CAIPFQ010000012.1 GCA_903864395.1 uncultured Chlamydiae bacterium
GCGGCTATTGGGTCGAGAAAAGCGACGAGTTACCTAGGAAAATTGAGCGAAAAGGTGAACATCGCCCAAAGGGAATTCCCCCACAGACTCTGAGTAACCTCTTCATAATTCTTCCTTCGGATAAGTCTGGACGATACGCCTTTCAGAGAGGCTGCGCAGACTATATGATACACGAGGCTCCAAGGGATCTAGCTCAAAAGCCGCTAAATAATCAGCCTCCCAAAAAGATTCGTCCCCTGCTAGAGGAATGACATGCAAGCGAGAGACTCGATTCGCTTCTAAACAAAAAGATTTCCCAAAAATCACAGACCTAGAGTCTCCTTGATACCGCTTAAGACATCTTTTTGCCAAAGACTCAGAACCCACACAGGCAGAGTCTGCTTTCACATAAAAAGAAAAGGCTAGAGGCAAAGAAGATTCTAATCCAAAAAAAGAAAGGGCGAAAGAGATGACGGATTCCCTGGAAAAAATCTCCATGGAATACCAAACCTCAGGAGAGGCGATGGGCGATGCCCACCGCCCTTGATGTTGCTGCACAGGGCGAATCCCAAATCCTTTAGGATCGCTCAAAGGAAGCTTTTGAGGCCCGAAGGCTCGAACCTCAGCAAAGCGAGAAGAAACAGTGCCATGAGAGCCTAAAACCCCAGAAAATGTAAGGGCGCAACGAAGAGCGCCCAGATCAAAGGTAATTTCACTCAATCAATTGTTTCATCTTTTTGCCAGGTGTGAACTTCACTGCCTTACGAGCAGGAATAATAATCGCTACGCTAGCGTTTTTCGGATTGCGTCCAATTTTTTGTCGTCTTTCAACCACTTCAAAAACGCCGAAATCGCGAAACTCAAGGCGATCCCCCTGAGAGAGAGACTCTGTCATCGCGTCAAGAAAGGCTTGAATCACATTGCGGACATCATTGGGGTGCAATCCCTTCGATTGAGAGATTGTCTGAATCAATTTTTTCTTTGTGATGGTGGCCATCTCCAAACTCCTTCGCGCACTTTGGTTTTGATTGTTCTTTATATTTTCATTCAAGCTAGTTACTCCTTTACTGGATCTCTTCTTTCCTCAATAGAAAGTGAACCCGATCCAAATTTTTCTCCCCTACCGCTTGCTGTAGAAGCTTACGTGTAAAGAGGTTCACTAGTTCAAAATAACGATTAGCGATTATTTTTCAAAATAAATTCTCTCTACTAAGATTTTATTTTTCTTTCCCGAGGCTAAAAGAAGGTAAGTGCCATCGACAAAATCACTTCTTTCAATCACGAGAGACGGCTCTTCCACCCGTCGATTGTTGAGATACGCCCCTCCATTTTTAATCAGGCGCGCTCCTTCCGCTTTGCTCGAAATGAGTCCTGCGCGCACCGCAAGATCCACAAACTTCATGCCCACAATTTCTTCGCTGGGCAAAGCAAAACGGGGCATATCAGCTGCGAGCTCTTTGAGAGTAGACGCTGTGAGCTGAGCTTCCCCTCCTGGCGCTAAACTCGCTGTCACTCGTTCAGCTAAAGAGACCCCTTCCTCTCCATGAACAAAACGAGTAACCTCTTCCGCTAGCCTTTTTTGCACCCCATTCGGCTCTGCATTGGGCTTTTTCATTGCCTCTTCCAGAGATCGAATCTCCTCGAGATCGAGAAAGGTTAACATTTTGAGGAGTCGAATCACATCCGCATCAGGCACGCGGAAAAAATATTGATAAAAATGATAAGGAGACAATTTTTCCGCAGAGAGCCAAATCGCCCCTTCTTCGCTTTTACCAAATTTTTTTCCATCGCTGCGCACTAAAAGAGGCCACGTCGCTCCATAGAGCGAACTACCCCTGAGTCTTCGATTAAACTCAATGCCCGCTGTAATATTGCCCCACTGATCACTTCCCCCCATTTGAAGA
>CAIPFQ010000013.1 GCA_903864395.1 uncultured Chlamydiae bacterium
ATTTAAACCAGGCAGGGGTTTTTAACCCCTTCCCGATTTAAATAACGCCCCCGAGAACAAATCTCCCGAGGCATCCAACCCAAAAAAGTTGCAAAGTCGAGGTTGAGATTTCAAAAAGGATCAGAGACAGGATGAAAGAATCATTCTAGCAGGAATAGCGCATAGACCTTTTTAGGAAAAGCTTCATAAAGTGCTGCCACCGCCTTTTCCACCCCCTCTTCCGATCTTCTTTCGCCTAAAAAAAGCAAAACTTTTCCCTCTTCTATCGCCTCTGCCTCGCAGATCCATTCTCCTTTCGATTGTCTTAAAACAGGGGCGCATTGAACCTCTAGCCTAGAGGCCAAAGATTCTCCCACGGAGCGCATGACAGGCATAGGCACGACAACGTCAGGCAAGGGCCACAGCTTTTCCCATTGAATTAAAGCAAAGGCGGCCAAACTTTCGGGCAGAATCCCCTCTTGAGATATAAGCCAAAGCGATGACGGCGTCGCTTCAAAAACAAAGGCGGAAGGAAAGGGAACTTTTGGATGCTGTTGACAGAGGCCGCAAAGAGAGCCCTCTCTTTCCACCTCTTCAAAACAATGAAAGCAGCGATGCTCGGCATCCATCGGCGAACAAAAAGCCCAGCACTCAGGGCATAGCCAGCGAGTCTCACAAGGCTCTTTACATACAAAGCAAAGAGGGGGAAAGATTAAATTTAGCCAAGGGCGGAGGAGTTTGGTTTTGAAATTCACACCGAGGTTTTCTCCAGCAATATATCTCTAAAGCATAGCAGATTAAGACGAAAAGTCAATACAGCCAAAATCCAAAACCAGGGCACAGGAAATCAGAACAGTTTTTTGATTGATGGTCAGGAGTCTGGGTACTCACGTGCAAAATTTCACCCAAGAAATCTTCGTTTTTTCTGAAGATGAAACCGGGGATCTCTCAAGGTTCCATCGATACGGATCTGAAACAGCTCTGTAAATTTAAACAGAACGAACTGTTTCATCGCGACAAAAATATGGAGATTGCCACCGAGATCCATTGTGGGTCTCGGATCTAGCACAAGAAAAAATTCAGAGCGCCTCGCTTCGCTAAAAGAATCCTCCAACGCTGTCAAATGAAACAGTCCCTCCTTTAAATCAAAGTCGATTTTGCCACAGGCCGGCGTCAAAAGCTCCAAATCAAGCCCTATAATTCTTCCTAAAAGATCCGAAGGAATATCAAAAATTGTATGCTCTCTTCGATAGGAATTGATAAATTCTAAATTTCCATGCGCCGTATAGGTATCCGTCTCTTCCAAAAGACCTTCTAAATTTTCCAACTTCATCTCTCTTACCACCAAAGGCCCCGCATCTTTCACAGAAAGAGAATCCTCCGCCCCTTCGCTTTGCAAAAGACTCGGTCTCAGCTCCAATAAAGTCAAGAGAGGCACCGATAGTGTCCAAGGGTAATCTCCTTGTCCCTTAGCGATCAGCTCATCAATTTTCATAATTCCTGCAGAATCGCTAATTTTTAAATCCCATAGACGAAAATTCTCCGCGTCAAGAAAAATCTGAGATAAAAGAGTTCTGAACTGAAAGCCAAAAAGATTGATTTGTTTACCAGTCAATAAACCGCAAAAAGAAGGATTTCCTTCATCAACCGACAGTTTGCCCTTGATCTCATAGCCTTTTCCTAAACTCAAATCGCGAATCAACGTTTGAATCCTTTGTGGAAGAAAAGGGGCTATTTGCTGAAAATGGATGCGAGCGCTCCCAATGAGCGTATGCCCCTCCTCCAAAGCATGAAAAGAGGCATCGATTCCACTAAACTGCCCCTCAATCGAGCGCAAACGAAAATCCGATCCCTTCGAAGACACCCATGTCAAAGACAGCGGCGGACGAGACGCAAGAATCGCTCCCCCCACCTCCTCGAAAGAAAAACAACCCGAAAGATCAGCGCCGCAAGCGATCTTCGCATTAATCCAAATAGGTCTTCCTTGATAGAGCGCTCGAAGACGCGTCCTCGCCTCTGTGTTTCCTACATAAAGAGAAACATCGTGAACCCAATGCTCTACCCCCCCTAAAGCTAAACCTATTTTAGGAATCGTAGCGCGAAAAAAAGAAAAGTCAGAAGGACATTCTATGTCTGCTATAAATTCGAGAGCACTGTCCGAATCAAAATAAGAGGTAAGCTTTGAAAAGGCTCTCGGAATGTGCAGGCGCGTTCCATAAAAGCCCCATAAACTCTCATCTTTTTGAAACTGGGTTTTTTCCACCCTGCAAAAAAACAAAGGCGCATCCCCATTTTGCGCGTAAAGATCCAGCCCCTTGCAGGTCAATCCGCTTTCAGAATTGCCATGGACCTCAATGAGATTTGAAATATGCCAATCCATCGAAGCCGCTTTCAAAGACTCCGACTGAAAACAAAAGTCAGCTTGCCACTGTTGCTCTCGAACAATCCTGCCGCTGCCTTTCAACAAACCCTCTAAGCCCCCAATCGGCGCGCCAATTTTTTGTAAAAGTGAAAAACTTTTTTTCAAATCCAATGCAAGGTGAGAGCAATATAAATCAAAAAACAAAGAAGAATTTAAAACGCCTTCAAAGAGAACATCCAAGCCAGGCCCTGCGAGAGAGCCGTTTTGAATACGAATAAGATTTTTTTCTGGCAACAGAGATCCAGAAAACACCCACCCCCCTGCAGAAACATCTGCAATGCGCCACCCCTCCTGCGTCTTTAAAGCCAAAGCCTCGAGGCCCAGAGGTTTTTTATTAAAAGTAAGATCTTGTCCTTCGACAAATAGCTTAGCCCCATCCCCACGATCAAAAGAAAAGTCAAATAACGCACTCCCCTCCATCGGAAGGGATACCCACTGCGCTGCCTCTGGAATCCATCGAGGCAATACAGCCAAGAAAGTAGCCCAGGAAAGACCTACTTGTCCGTGAATCGCTAAAAGGCCTTGCTCATCCCAAAAGCCGTCTCCAGCTTCGATGAAAGAGCCCAAGACGTGGCTGCGATGGCGATCGAGGACACACAACCCTTCCTCAAGTGTCCCATAAAAACGGGCTAACTCGATGAGATCTTTGTCTATTCTCGTATCAAAACAAATGGCAGCCCCTCGTTTTTCAATCAACGGACAAGAAAATTGTATTCCCGAAGCGAGCTCTCCCTTTGCCTGTAAAAACCAATTCTCCCGACACTGCCCGCTCAAGGCAATTTTTGCGCCCTGAAAAAAAGCCTCCAGTGTAAAATTTTCAAGAGAACCAGAAAGAGTCCCTTCTAAGGGGGCTTTTTCTACCATGCCTTCAAAGCGCGAGGCGACAAGCTGATTTTGAAAAATTTCTCCAACGGCGTGAATTCCCTCCATTTTTAACGGAAAACCAGAAAAGGCTTTTGTTTCAAAAGAGGCGTTGGAAATCGAAAAAGTGCCACTCTCTTCAGAAGAAAGGGCTGCCTTCATAGAGTCACACGCAAGAAAGCTTGTATGATCTCGACAAGAAAGTTCGGTGAGGTGCGCTAAAAAACTCCATTCCTTAGCGCCAGAGTCCAAAAAAAGAATCTCTCCTTGTGCATCTAGGTGACCGCGATCGAAAACGAGCGCCTTGCGTGGCTCACTAAATAAAGAGTAGAGCGATTGGAGAGCCATTCCCTCCTCAATGCCAATGCTGTTCGCCTGCCATTTCCAAAAGTATCCCTTTTCTTCCTTAGTCCCCTGCAAATAAATAGAGGCGCTATGGGAGGAAATCTCTGACTCGATCCAATGAGATCTCAGATCGTGAAGAAAAGCTTTTCCCGTCCAAACCCAAGGGATGGCTTGCGTTTGCACAGAGCCTATTCCGGAAAATTCCCACTTCGCTCCAACCTTCGCCGTAAAGCTAAATTCCCCTTTTACATCCGATATTTTTCCCTCTGATCTTTTTAAAGAGCCTTCTTCGAAAACCAAACGAGCGTGGCCTTCTTTCAGAGGATCGTCCAAAACGCCCTCCCAATCCAAAGTGCCTTTAGCGCCCTCTATATTTTCGGCATAGGCCAGATCGGAAAAAGCGATTTGCGCAGAGCCCCTTTGACAAGTTTTTCCATGAAAAACAAGATAAACTCTTCCTTCAAAAATCCCACGCAAATCACACCAGCGTTGCAGAAGATCTGCGGAAAAATGAGACATCTGTACTTCTAGCTGAATCTTATCTCCCTCTTCCGTGGCCTCTAAATGGCAAACCGTATCTCCTCGCTCCAAAGTAAGGTGTCCCAAATGATAAGGCCAACTTTTTTCATAAGAAAAAACAGCGCCATCTAACGTTTTTTCTCCTTGAAAAGAACCTTCCTTCATCGAGAGAGTCCAAGAAAATCCTGACGGCGCCGAGGACTGAATCATAGCCTCGAAAGCTTCAATTGCAATACTGGGCTGTAAAACCTCTATATGTCGATCCCAGGGAGTGCAGCGGAGCTCTTGCGCAAAAAAAAAGGGCGCTTTTAGTCCATAAACAATCATTTGCCCTTTTTGCCAATCTAAGGATTGGCAAGAAGGGCTCCATCCGTAATGAAAAAAACAATAGGCTTTTGCACAAAGAAAAAAACCGTTCGTAGCGAGAGGCTTGCCAAAAAGAGCCCCTGCAAGAAATGAAAGGGCTAAGATCCAACTACGAAACATCGCTCAATTCCGTCACAAGCTGCAGGATGCGGTCCAAAACAATCTGCGCTTCAGAGGTGGCTTTCCCATTTCGAATCATCCAATAAAGCCTTTCTCGTTCCTTAAGAAAAAGGGTAGAGCTCTCAAAATCAGCCCTTTTGCTCGGAGTTTTTTGAATCAATTCCTCATAGTCGTCAATCTGCCTGCGGATCAACCCAAGTTCAGTCTCTCTCATTTCATCACAGAGCTTTTCCATTTTTTCTTTGACTTTTCTTTCTTCTTTTTCTGCAAGATAGAGTTTTTTTTGCAGCAAAACAATTTTCTGTTTTTGTTTTATGAGAGAGATTTCTTCGGCGTTAGAAGGAGAGCGTCCCCCGCAAGAAAAAAGAAAAAAAAAGAGAAAGAAACTGGAGCTGCGCATGAGTTAAGAGCATAGCAAGTTTTGCCTATTCTCGACTTTGTATATTTTTTAGCCTCGCTTGACTCGCCTACTTGCCCTCGGTCGATCGCCTCATGGCGATCGACCGAGGGCAAGTCCTTCGAGCCCTTCGAGGCTAAAAAATGCACAAAGTCGAGCTATTGGAAAAATGATAAAAACTCTAGGTCATTTTTTAAAGGAGTAAATTCTTCTTCGGCAAAAAGCTGTTCGAGATCGAGAGCCTTATATGTGCGCGCTGTCTGTAGCCAGCCTCCCGCGCTCTTAGGTTGTTTTAAAGCTGCAAACGCGCGCGCATTGTTTAACGCCGTCTCAAAGCTTGGCATTGCAGAATAACAATCGCTCGAGAGTTCTGCGACTAAAGCGTAATCCTTTTGATTCGCTGCCAGGCGATGAAGCAGACAGAGCCCATCCTCTTCGAGATGCGTTTTTTGAGAGACTAAAAGAGCATACGCCTCTTTGTGTCTTCCCGCTGCCTCTTCCAAAAACGCGAGATACTGACATGCAGCGCTCGCTAAAATGCCTCCCTCTGCCTTTTGGCGAACCTCTTCAAACGCAAGCATCGCTTCGTGGCGTCGCCCTTCCCTCAAAGCTTGTTCGCCACGCGTCATATACTGGTGGATCTCTTCATCCCGATCTTTAGAAAGAGCAAAACGGCTTTTGCGCCACGAATCAAAGCCTTGGAAGGCAAAAAGAAAAAAAATCGCCCCCGCGAAAAACGCTTGGACAATAAATAAAAGAAGAGAAATTAAAAGAGCTAAAAAAGCTCCAATGGCAAGAGAGGCTCGAAACCCTTTCACTCCAAAGAACCCTTCGAGAGCAATTCTTAACAGCTGCCCTCCATCCAACGGAAGAATCGGCAGAATATTCACCAGCGTCCAAAAGAGATTCGCCATTTGCATCGTCTTCAAAATCGGATAGATCAAGGGGGCTTTAGAAAGATCGAGTGTCAATAAGGCGCTAGAGCCGAGGAACAGAAAAAAACCAAAGAGAGGCCCATTGAAAGCAATGACGAATTGTTGCCAGAAACGCAAAGGGGGGCCCTCAAAAAGAGTGACGCCACCAAGAGCGACCAGCTGGATCTGCACTTTTTGCTGAAAAAATTTCGCCGTGAATGCATGCCCGCATTCATGAATCAACACGGAAACAAAAATAATCGCCACCCAAAAAACCATACCGATCAAACTCCATGCGTTGATCCATCCAATCAAAGCCGCCGTTAGCCAAAAAAAGGGATGAATCACAATCGGAATACGAGTTGGAATGACAATCATTGTTTTGCAAAAATCTCCGCGATCGCTTGTCCCATTTCGGCTGGATTGCGAGTGATCCAGGCGCCAGCCTTTTCAAAAGCCTCATACTTTTGTTCGGCCGTCCCTTGGCCCCCTGTTATAATCGCTCCTGCATGCCCCATTCTTTTCCCCGCTGGCGCGCTAGCTCCCGCGATGAATACGGCCACCGGTTTTTTCGCATGGCGCTGGATCCAGGCAGCGGCGTCTTCCTCCGCGCTCCCTCCAATTTCGCCAATCAATAAAATGGCCTTTGTCTGGGGATCGTTTTCAAAAGCCTCCAGCGCGTCAATAAAGTTCGTGCCGTTGAGGGGATCTCCTCCGATCCCAATACACGTCGATTGCCCAAACCCTAACTGCGTTGTTTGCCACACAGCCTCATAGGTGAGCGTTCCCGATCTGGAAACGATCCCTACAAAGCCTTTTTTATGGATATAGCCTGGCATGATGCCGATCTTACATTCTCCTGGAGTAATAATTCCTGGGCAATTGGGCCCAACCAGACGCGAGTGCTTAGAACTGTTCATGACCCGTTTTACCTCCAGCATATCGCGAATCGGAATTCCCTCAGTAATACAAACAATCAGGGGGATTTCCGCCTCTTCCGCCTCTAAAATCGCATCTGCGCAATAAGGCGCAGGCACAAAGATGAGTGTCGCGTCAGGGCGCACCGCTTTTTTCGCCTCAAGCACCGTGTCAAACACGGGGACGCCGAGGATCTCATGGCCTCCTTTACCTGGCGTGACGCCCCCAACAAGATGCGTCCCATAGTCTTTACATTGTTCAGCATGAAATTTTCCAGCTTGTCCAGTGATGCCCTGAACAATCAACTTTGTTCCTTTATGAACCCATACACCCATCTTATTTCCCCTTCGCCGCTTGAACAACGATATGCGCTGCTTGTTTTAAGTCTGTCGCCGTATTAATTTTTAGGTGGCTGTCTTGAAAAAGACGCCGTCCTTCTTCAACATTAGTCCCTTCAAGGCGCACCACAATAGGAATCTTAATATGCTGCTCGCGCGCTGCGTGGAGAACCCCTTCGGCAATCGTCGCGCAATTCATGATGCCGCCAAAAATATTGACTAAGACAGCTTTTACCTTGGGATCGGACAAAATAATGCGAAACCCTTCAGCGACTTTCTCTTTAGAGGCTCCGCCGCCGACATCGAGAAAATTCGCTGGAGAGCCGCCATAGAGCTGAATGATGTCCATCGTAGCCATCGCAAGGCCTGCGCCATTGACCATGCAGCCAATGCTGCCTTGCATAGCGATGTAGGCGAGGTCAAATTGTTTGGCCGCAGCTTCTTGCGAAGAGATTTGTGTTGGATCGTAAAAAGATAAAATCTCCGAGTGCCGAAAGAGCGCGTTGTCATCGATACTGAGCTTTGCATCAATGGCAAACAGCTCTCCTTGCTTGGTCTTTACAAGCGGATTAATTTCTAAAAGAGCGGCGTCCGACTCGATAAAACAGCGGACGAGCCCCGTTGCAATAGCAGAGCCCTTTTTCGCTTCTTCGCCACTCCATCCCATGAATTTACACAAGCGGAGCAATTGGTAAGAGCGGAGCTTGCCATCGAATCCAAAGAGCATTTGCAAAATTTTTTCAGGGGCTTTGTGAGCGATTTCTTCAATCTCCATCCCTCCCTCTGGCGAGGCAATGAGAACGGGCGATGAGCGCGATCGATCCACGAGGGCGCCTAAATAATATTCTTTGGCGATATCGACGGGCCTTGCGATCAAAATTTTATGGGCGATGACCCCATCGGCTCCTGTCTGCTCATTGACCATTCGCAACCCAAGAAGCTCTTTGGCTCTCAGGGCGATCTCGGAGCGATGCTTTGCGAATTTTACGCCGCCCGCTTTCCCCCGCCCCCCTGCGTGAACCTGTATTTTCAATACAGCTTCTTCTAAATGCAGAGCCTCGCCAATCTTCTTGGCCTCCTCCACAGAAGAGGCTACGCCAAAATCGGGAATGGGAATCCCATATCGTTTTAAAATTTTCTTCGCCTGGAATTCATGCAGATTCACAAAACCTCGGGTTTGTAGTATTTAAACTTTTCATACAATGTATTCAATTAAAAAAAAAGAGCTTCGCAAAAACCGGCGTTACTCAGAGGACGCTTGAAAATTGAGCCAACTTTAGCTTCTTTTGAGAAGGTTTCCCGATGAGAAACCTAAGAGATCTGTTAGCCCAAGTTCGCAGACAAAAAAACTCCTTAATTAGACGTAACTAACAGTAGCTCAA
>CAIPFQ010000014.1 GCA_903864395.1 uncultured Chlamydiae bacterium
GCGTTAATCATTGGCTCAATCGTAAAAATCATCCCCGGCACCATGAGGATGCCGACATTATTGTAATGATGAAGCACATCAGGCGGTTCGTGAAACTTGAGTCCTGTTCCATGCCCCACGAATTGATTGACGACCGAGCAGTTGTTTTCTTTGGCACAAAATTCGATGACCTCTCCAATTTCCCAAATGGGTATGCCTGGTTTGCAGACCTCAATGGCGCGCGCGAGACACTCATAAGAGGTTTTTACAACGCGCCGCTTTTCTTCTGAAACATCTCCGATCATCACCATGCGACTGCAGTCGCCAAAATATCCATCGACGATAGAGGCTACGTCGATATTGACAATATCGCCCTCTTGCAAGGGTCGATCGTTGGGAATGCCATGACAAATGACTTCATTGAGCGAGGTACAAATTGTCGCTGGGAAGGGGGGGGTTCCATACCCCTTGGAGGCAGGGATCGCATGCGCTTCTTGATGGAGTTGTTCCGAGAGGGAGTCGAGCTCTGCTGTCGTCACCCCTTTTTTTGCTGCATCGCAAAGGGCATCGAGAATTTTTGCTGTTACAGCACATGCCGTGCGGATTTTTGCTATCTGCTCTGGCGTTTTTAAAAGAATGCCGTAGCGCTGCTGGTATTCTTTAGCGGGCTCTGCGGGAAGAGATTCTCTTGGATAATGGCATTTTTTCCATTTAATGCCGCTGCCACACCAGCAAGGACTATTTCTCTCTAACATGCCTGTATGTTAAAGGATATAACTTACTTTGTAAAGAAAAAGTCCACGGCTCGGCGCGGTGATCCCAGCTTTTTTCTGTCGCGCCCAGATAAAATCTCTGGCAAAGCATGGGGAGGGATTTTTCTTCGGCCAAGATCGACCAGGGCGCCCGCGATGTTGCGCGCCATCTTGTAGAGAAACCGATCTCCCTTCATGACAATCTTTAACCTTTGATCGAGAAGGGGAAGGAGATGAATTTCGCGCAGAGTACAAATAGGGTTTTTTTCAGGCTCATTGGCGAGGGAGGAAAAATCCCGAGTACCGAGGATCGAAGGGATCGCTTGTTCCATGATTTTTAAGGAAATAGGAGAGCGCACCGCCCAAGAATAGAGGCGATGGGTGAGATCGGAGGTGTCTTTTAAACAGAGGGAGTAGGGGTATTCCTTTTCAAGGGCGTCGAGGGTCGGATGAAAGTTTGCAGCAACGCTTTCTACAGATTTCACTCGAATATCAGGAGGTAGCTTGGCGTTGAGGGCATTGCGGAGCGAGTCTGAATTCCATTGTTTTTTGAGAGAAAAAGCGATGACTTGTCCCTGGGCATGCACCCCTCGGTCTGTGCGGCTCGCGGCTTCAGGAAGAGAGTCTTCTTGAGAGATTTCTTGGATGGCTTTTTGGATCGCCTCTTGGATCGTAGGCCCGCTCTTTGTTTTTTGCCACCCAAAATACCTTGTCCCGTCGTAAGCGACTGTTAGTTTATAGAGGGGGTTAGCGACTTGTGAAGGCATGAAGGCCGCTGAGAAACATTTCAATGGAGATTAATGTTAATAAAAGCCCCATGAGCCTCTCCATCGCTACAAGACCCTTAGATCCTAAGACCTTTTGCAGCCAGGGGGCAATGAGGAGGATGGCGAGCGATGCAATCCAAGCGAGGCAGACAGCGAGAGCGACGATCCAATTATTCATTGCTTGTTTGTCATAAATCATCGCGGCAGCGAGGACGCCTGGACCTGCAATCAGAGGCACGGCCAGAGGGACAATAAAAGGCTCTTCTCCTGAGAGAGGAGGGCTCTCACTTCCTTTATTTGCGGGAGGGAACACCATTTTGAGCGCTAAAAGAAAAAGAAGGATGCCCCCTGTGATTTCAATGGTATCGGATTGAATGTTGAGAAATTGCATGAATGCATCGCCAAGGAAAACAAAGAGTAGAATGACGCCAAGGGCAATCAAAAGCTCTCTGACAATAATCGTCTTTTGGCGATGAGGTTTAATTCCCTTTAAAAAACTGATGAAAAACGGGATGTTCCCAACGGCGTCCATCAAGATGAATAAGGAAAAAGCAATCGACCATAGGCTCATTTTCTTATGCTATGCAAAAATCGCTTAAAGATCAACGAGCTTTTGAACAAAGACGCGACGCAATCCCCTAGCTTTAGCTATGGGGTCAAGCAGAGCCCTGGCTGCTAAATCACTTGTCTAAGTTTTGCGTGGATCTTCGGACAGTATTTGATTCAATAGCAGCGTATAGAAGCTGCGCCGAGAGAGAATCTAAGGGCTCTTTATTCATTGTTTGAAAGAGAAATGTTTGCATGGGAGCGCAGCAGAGGGGCTCACTGATTAAGACTGGATGTTTTCTTCTTGCGCAGCCGTAGCAATGCGCTTCCAAAGAGAAGTCATCCAGGTTTTTTGTTCGGGAAGAAGATGGTGCAACATGATGAGGCAGTCGCTATTTTGTGTGAAAGCGGCTCTTGTCCAATTCGTAGAGCCAGCGATGAGCGTTTGATCATCGATGAGGACGAATTTGTGATGTAAGAGCTGAATGCCTTGGCTGAATCGGATGCGAACGCCTGCTTTTTGCAAGGTTGCGGCTGCATTCGCAGAGGCTCCGAGGCCTGAATGCATGTCGAGAACAACAGTGACAGAAACACCTCTTTTATGAGCTAAAATGAGCTCATCGATCAGGCTCGGTAAAGTCAGGGTAAAGAGGGCCGCGCGAATCGAGTGGCGAGCCCCTCGAAGAGTTTTTCTGATTGCTTGGAGAGATTGTCCTTTGGGATCGGGGAGCGTCCAGAGATCGACTGTTTGGCCCCCTACAGAGGTGCGCAGATGGCCTGCGGAAAAAGGGGCTTTTTGTTTAAGAAAGGAGGCGATTTTTTTATTTTGCAATCCGATCACTAGATTGTCGTGCATACGCAGCGATTGGGGTGTCATATTGGCAGAGCCTAAAAGAACCAACTCTTCATCGAGGATGAGAATTTTTTGATGCATGAGCCCACCGTGTTGAACTGGGTGAATTTTACATTCTCTGAGATGTTGGCGCAGGTTTGGAGATCCTTTTGCGTCATAGTAGATCGTCACAAGCATCTCCTCATCTGCCTTTTTTTGAAGAGCTTGCAAAATGCCAGGATCGCTGAGACCGAACATGACGAGGTGAATCGAATAGTTCGCTCTTCGGATTGCTTCTAAAAAGACGAGAGAGAGATCTTGTTGGCATTGATTGGAGTAGAGTTTTGGGGGATCTCCCAAGACTGGCAGTTTCGGGTTAAGAGAGTGCCATACAAACCAAATTGCGAATCCGATGACGAGAAGGAAAAATAGAAACAAACGGCTTTTCGACCCTTGCTTAAGACGACCCAGATGTCTACTCCGTATTTTTAAAAAAAACATACCCATAAAATCTACAAAATGATTTTTTGGGTATATTTAAAAAAGAAAAATTTAGACTTTATTGCCTTGCGCCCGGATCTGTCTCAAAATAGGAGTGATGCCCTTTTTGTCGATTGTGCGCAGAGCCGCTGTTGAAAGGCGTAGACGGACAAAACGGTTCTCTTCAGGCACCCACAGTCGTTTTTCGACGAGGTTTGGGATGAACCGGCGGTTTGTGCAACCCGTGATTTTTAAACCGATCCCTTTCTTTTTCTTTGCAATTCCGCGCAGGGCATATTTGCGTCCAGAACTCGGTTTTCTTCCTGTAACAATACAGCTTCTAGGCATAAATTCGTTCCTTGTAAACGCAGAAGAATAGCACGAAGGGGGATTATTTGGCAAGAGGGGGGTAAAGCCCCCAGCAATTCCAGTAAATAAATTATTTCATCTCAAGGGTTTCTGAAGTTTTCTACGACTTTGTGGAAAAGCGTTCCGTTCATGATTGGGTCTATTCGCTATCCCTGACTAAACA
>CAIPFQ010000015.1 GCA_903864395.1 uncultured Chlamydiae bacterium
GTTTTGCTCATTGACGAGCGTCCTGAAGAGGTGACCGACATGACGCGCACCGTAAAGGGAGAGGTCATTGCCTCCACCTTTGACGAGCCTCCAGAGAGACACGTTCAGATCGCGGAAATGGTCATTGAAAAAGCGCGACGCCTAGTCGAGTGTGGCTATGACGTGGTGATTTTGCTCGACAATCTCACAAGACTGGCGCGTGCCTACAACACCGTGCAGCCCCATTCTGGCAAAATCCTTACGGGTGGCGTGGATGCAAACGCGCTTCATAAACCAAAGAGATTTTTTGGCGCAGCGCGCAATGTAGAGCAGGGAGGCTCTCTTACGATTATTGCAACGGCCTTGATCGATACAGGATCGCGCATGGACGAGGTAATTTTCGAAGAGTTTAAAGGAACAGGCAATATGGAGCTTGTGCTGGATCGACGTCTTGCAGATCGACGCCTTTTCCCAGCGATCGATGTGATGAAAAGCGGCACGCGCAAAGAAGAACTGCTGTATCATCCAGCCGAGCTAGAAAAGATCTATCTTTTGCGCCAAGGGCTTGCAGATTTAACGCCTGTAGATGCGATGAATCTCTTGACTGCTCGCTTGAAAAAAACAGCGAACAACGCAGAGTTTTTACTTTCCATGAAAGATTGAGATTTGCGAGGGGGTCCATAAACTTCCAAAAGCGAGTTTGATAGACTCCCTCTTGCATCAAAAATCGGGATCATGTAAAAAAAACTCAGGAGTCTCGAACCATGCACCGCATCGCCCTACTTCTTTTTCTTATTACCTTAGGGTTAGGGGGCTATTGGGCTGTGGATCGCTTTCCCAATTTCAGCGGCAAGATCGAAGAGCTTTTGAGTCCCGATAGTTTTCAGACGCTTGAGGTGCGATATTCCGCTGAAGGCATTATGGAGGCGCATAAACTAGAGCTGCTGTCTGATAACGCGCATGTCTTTCTTGAGCCGACTCTAAAATTCGTGCCCTATCTTCTCATGGATGTAAAATACATTCGCTCCCAAGATAAAACGGGAGAGGGGGTCATTCTTTGGGGGCTCGTCGACGGCGAAATGGTCGTCAACACAAGCACTTGGGAGAGAACGCACGGATTTACCGATTGCATTGCGGCCAATGCCACAAGACAAGAATTCAAGATCATGAATGCATTGGCCGCTCGCGGGGGCGCGTGGGATCGAGAAGGTCTTTCAAAATTTCTCAACATAGAAAATCACATCCTCGATTCTTGGATCGATAGTTGCCGAAAAAAAAGTTTAATTGTTCAAACGGGCAATATCTATCGGCTTCATCTACAAAATCCCCGTTTGATGGTCATTCCTGAAACAAAATTAGAACACTGGCTTGTGACAAAACCTGCGAAAAAAGCAGTTCGCGTTAAAAAGCGATATCGAACAGCGCAAATCGAAGCCATCGCACAGGCGGCGTTTGGCGGAGATTTTGCCATTCGAAAAACCAAAGAAATTTTCCTTCCCGTCTATAGCATCGTGGTTCAAAATCCCGATGGAACTCAAATGACCAGCCATTGGAACGCGCTCAATGGAAAACGGCTTCCTGTTCTTCCCGAAGGATCATAATGGGCGTGGTTGACATCCTCCCCATCCTTTAGAAAGGGGATTCCTACGGCTTGCCTTTGTTATCTAACAGAGGTAGCTTCAGTGGGTTCTTGCTTCATCGA
>CAIPFQ010000016.1 GCA_903864395.1 uncultured Chlamydiae bacterium
CGATATTGCCAATGATTTCAGCGTAGGTTCTGCACGCGGAATCAAAGCCAAATGAAATTTCAATCTCTTTGCTTTGCAAATCCCCGTCAATTGTCTTTGGTACGCCAATGACTCGCGTGGGACAATTTTTCTCTAAAAAGTATTCAGCCAAAATGGCTGCATTTGTATTCGAATCGTCGCCACCGATGACAACGAGACCGTCGAGCTCATGGAAAAGACAGGTCTGGAGTGCGGCTGCGAGCTGCTCTTTTGTTTCGATTTTGTCGCGCCCTGTTCCTAGCAAATCAAATCCCCCCTGGTTCAGAACAGAGGAGATCTCTTTTTCCGTCATTTTTCGATAGCGATTTTGCATCAATCCCAAAGGGCCATCCAAAAATCCAATCACCTCGGAAACCGAATAAAAAATCCCTGCGACTACATTATGTCCACCTGAAGCAGGGCCTCCAGAAAAAAACAGGCCCACGCGCAAAAAGCGTTTTTTTCCATCTCCCCTTTCCAAGACGAAAGAATTGGCTGCAAACGTGTTTGGAAAGAAAGGGCGTAGCGCCAAATCAGGCGTCTGGCTTACCTCTTTGCAAGGCATAAGATGCACCTGATCGAGGCGCGATAAAATTTCAGGCACCACAGGATGGTAATTTAATCTTTGACGGCTCAGCATGGTTCCTAAGAGTATCGGATGAGAGGCCGTTTCGTCAAGGAAGAACACAACATGGACTTATTTGTCTGTTGTAAAAAATTAGGCATTTTTTGTATAAAATAACTGTAGTTAAAAATGAGTTGCCTGAAATTAAGAAAGAACTCTCTGTGATTCTGGAGTAGAGACTTCCCTTCAAGGTCGATAAACACTGGACTTTTTTGGCAAGTTCAGGAAATACTAGTGTCATGCGTTTTTCTGATCCGACACTGGCTTGCATCATCCCCGCAAGGCTCAATAGTTCTCGATTCCCTAGCAAACTGCTCGCTATAGCAGGCGGAAAAACCGTCCTCCAGCGCACCTTTGAAAGCGCGCTCGAAACATTCGGTGTCGACCGAGTTTATCTTGCGACCGATAGCGAGAGCCTCGCAGACCCGATCCGCGCCCTGGGAGGCAAGGTGATCAAAACATCTTCCGAGCCACGCGATGGTACGGAAAGAGCCATTGAAGCCATCCAAAGATCGAAAGAACTTCAAGCCGCCAAAACGATTTTTATCCTCCAAGGAGATCACCCTTGCGTCTCTCCAAAAACCATTGAAAAAGTTGTCCTCGCCCTCTTGGAAAATAAAGAGGCTGTTTTGTCGAGCGCAGCTTATCGAATCAAAACAAGAGACGACTTTTTATCGCCCCACATCGTCAAGTGCCTCTTCGATGCCAACGGAAAAGCCCTCTATTTCAGCCGATCCCCCATCCCCTACACCCCAGAGAACTCTCCCCTAGAAGCGTTCGCTCATATCGGGCTTTACTGCTACCGCAGATCTTTTTTAGAAGAAATCTCAAGCCTCAAACCGACGCCACTCCAAAAAATAGAGGATTTGGAACAACTCAAAATCTTAGAATCAGGCTATCGTATTCAAATCGCTTTAGTAGAAGAAGACACCCCGAGTGTCGATACCCCATTGGATCTCGTGAAATTGGAGCAATATCTATGCAAGAATCGATAAAATATATTTTTGTTACTGGAGGCGTTGTCTCTTCTTTAGGAAAAGGGCTCACCGCGGCCTCTATCGGCAACTTGCTTGAAAGCCGAGGTTTAAAAATTGCGATGCTCAAGTTCGATCCCTATCTAAACGTCGACCCTGGCACGATGAATCCTTTTCAGCATGGAGAGGTTTATGTGACCGACGATGGGGGCGAGACGGATCTTGATCTCGGGCATTACTATCGTTTTACAAAATCCCCTCTTAGCAAGGCGTCCAATGTAACTTCGGGACAAATTTATGAGACGGTGATTAGAAGAGAGCGCAAAGGGGACTATCTTGGGAAAACCGTTCAAGTCGTCCCTCATATCACAGATGAGATCAAAGCGCGTATTTTACGTGCGACGGAGCAAGAAGAAAGCACTCAAGTGCTGATTGTTGAGATTGGCGGCACAGTGGGCGATATCGAATCGCTCCCCTTTTTAGAAGCTATTCGCCAATTTCGCTACGAAAGGGCGCACGACTGCATCAACATCCACCTCACCTATGTCCCCTACTTAAAAGCGGCAGGAGAGGTCAAGACAAAACCGACGCAACACTCTGTTCAAGCACTGAGAGAAATTGGCATCATTCCCGATATCATTCTTTGCCGCTGTGAAAAAGCTCTCTCGGAAGAGATCAAGGCAAAAATTTCTCTCTTCTGCAATGTTCCCCAAGAGGCGGTGATCGACGAAAAAGATGTGGAGCAGAGCATTTACGAGGTGCCCATCGAGTTGCATAAGCAAGGCCTCGATTTAATGGTTTGCAAAAAGCTCCAGCTTTCCTACAAAGCGTCGGACTTAACCGAATGGGAAGCGATGCTTCAAAAAAAGTTCCATCCAAAAAGTATTTTGACAATTGGAATTGTGGGAAAATATACGGAGCATCAAGACGCCTACAAATCTGTCTTTGAAGCTTTGTACCACGCGGCCGCTTTCGCTAGTGTGAAGCTAGAGATTCGAAGCTTTGAATCCGATCGCATCGTCGAAAATGGCTCTGTAGATAAAGCCATCGAAGGGTGCGATGGGTATGTTGTCCCTGGCGGGTTTGGAACCCGAGGGTGGGAAGGAAAACTTCTCACCGCACGCTACTGCCGAACCAAGAGAATTCCTTATTTTGGTCTTTGCCTAGGGATGCAAGTCATGCTCGTCGAGTTTGCCAGAAATGTTCTCGGTCTTTCAGAGGCTCACTCTACAGAAGTAGATTCCAATACACCCGACCCTGTGGTCAATCTCCTCACCGAACAAGAAGGGATCTTTGAAAAAGGCGGCACTATGCGCCTCGGCGCCTACCTTTGCGAAATAGCCCCGAATACGTTGGCAGAAAAAGCCTACGGAAAAAAAATCATTTCCGAAAGACACCGACACCGCTATGAATTCAATAATAAATACAAAGAATTATTTGAATCTAAGGGGATGATTTTCTCAGGTCGATTAGACAGAGGGGTGTTGTGCGAGATTTCTGAAATCAAAGATCATCCGTGGATGCTAGGGACGCAGTTTCATCCTGAGCTAAAATCCAGGCCTCTTCACCCCCATCCGCTTTTTCGAGACTTTATTGCCGCGGCCATGTTTAGGGACTGTGAAACAATAAAATGAACGATTTGACAGTCTCTGACTAAGGGCTCGTAAGCAAATAAATGTTGCGTTTCCGCAAAGCCAGCGCTTCAGATTTGCACCAGGCAACG
>CAIPFQ010000017.1 GCA_903864395.1 uncultured Chlamydiae bacterium
ACCATAGCTGGGAGACTGTAAGGAATATTGTGCGTTCTCGTATTAGAGTCACCATGAGCGCAAAAATGCAAGATGGTCGAACTCTTCATCATCGCAGCACCACCAAGGAGGAAGAAAGGCAGCCAGAAATATATAAAGCCTTGGGGATGTCGGCACGAATTTTACAAGCACGTAAAACAATTTTATAAATTCAAGTTGTAGTGCCGAATTTGCTCGACTTTATGATTCCTTATAGAGGAGGTCACTGAACTTGGGCTAACACTCTCGCTCTCACTTCACTTTTTTGATTGTCGAGGCGGGAGTCTGTTTGTCTTGTTTTGGCTTGGGGCTGCAAAAATGGCTGCCAGGACAATCGTTCGCTTTGCATAAAGCGCCAGGAGAAACCCCTGTACACAAAGAGTAGTACCCTTCCGATCCACATTGCCAAATGACCGTATAAGGCGTGAGCGATACGCTCGGGGAGCCTGGATGCACATACTTTGTTGGATTCAAATCGGTGGTAAAATTGATCTGTTCGCCGGGCTGAACTGAGAATTGTCCCAAAAAAGTGCCATCAGCTGCTTGCACACTCGCCGTCAAAATAAACGAAGAGTCGTTCATCAATAAAATAGAGCCATCATTTGTCCCCGCCATCAAGGCCAGCGGAAAAAAAAGAAACCAAAGCCAATAAGCCATGATAGATTCCTCCTGTTTTTTTCTTTATATCGCAATTGTATAAAAAAGTTTGACCCTTTTTTATAAAAAAGGTTATGAGCCAATTTATACTCAGATGAGTATTGAAGGAGGATTCATGCTGCAAACGAGTTGGGAAGAGCCCGCGATCTATTTTGGTGCCATGACGAACTCTCAAGAAGATTTTCTTGATGATCTCGAAGAGATC
The DNA here is from genome assembly GCA_903864395.1 of uncultured Chlamydiae bacterium. GTDB lineage: Bacteria > Chlamydiota > Chlamydiia > Chlamydiales > SM23-39 > CAIPFQ01. The sequence goes on from CAIPFQ010000017.1 coordinate 881, forward strand.
CCCACCTATTTTGGATCTCATCTTCTCTTTTTCCCGTATCCGAATCTATCACCCATAGGAATGCATTTTGATTTTTCTTAGAAAAATTTCCTCGGGGAAAAAAGGTTTTTTTAATTTTGCTTGCTTAAATTTTCTGGCAAGTTTAAAAAATAAACTAACAACCAGTGCTCTCTGCGGAGCCCATAGAAAGCGCGTAAGAGATAGAACCTCAGCGCAAGCTAACAACATTCTTCCAAAATGGAGACAACAATGAACCTATCGACAAAAACAATGCCATGGATGGCTGCCTCTCTTTTAGTGGCCTCGTCATTCTTTGGTCAACAGACCCAAAACCAAGGCGGCTGCGGACAGCCTCAGCCCGTCTGCAAACCAGCGCCCAAATGCGCTCCGCTCCAAGAGCCGCCCGTTCCCACGAACTGCGCTTATAATGCCCCTGCAGAAATCAACATCGGCATGGTGGGCGACATCGACTTTTTTGCCTCTGGCAGCTTCATCTACTGGCAGCCATCTCAAGATAATATGGCGATCGCTGGTGTGAACCAACAACCATTTAACAACATAATACAGCCAGCTCCTACCAATGGATTGGCTCAACTTTCTTTTGTTGAAACAAATTTCAGTTTTCAACCCGGATTCAAAGCTGGGTTAGGAATGAACCTACAAACAGATGATTGGGATGGATACATGGAATATACAAGAGTCCATGGTTCTACGACAACATCATCCAATGGCCAAGCGGCAGGACGAAGCGTTTTTGCTACCTGGGGAAACCCCCTCTATTACCACAATGATGGACTCGTTGACCCAACAATACTAGGTTCAATCTATGACACAGTAACATCTTCCTACAGAAACAACCTTGATTTCTTTGATGTAGAAATGGGCAGATCCTATTACGTAGGAAAAAAACTCACATTTCGCCCTGCGTGGGGGGCAAGAGCCGCCTGGATTTTACAGAATATTCATGTAGGGTATGCAGCCACAGGATTGACTGGCGCAAACCCAACCAACAACGGTAACATAGCTTATATTCCTGGATTTGCTGATGTTTATGAAAGATCCCATTCCTGGGGGGTAGGTCCTCGTACAGGGTTGACAATGAATTGGCTATTCGACTATGGCTTTAGATTCTTTGGGAGCGGCTACGGCGATATCTTGTACACATACTACAAGGTTCAAGATAAAACCGTTATTTTGCCAGCCATTGGATTGAACGCAGGAATCTCTCAAACAATGACAACCTTCGATCAAGTCCAAGCGATCAGAACTCACTTAGATCTTGAAGTCGGTTTCGGTTGGGGTTACTATTTCGATAACAACAATTGGCACATTGATTTGTCCGCTGCTTATGGCTACCAAGTCTTTTTTGACCAAAATATGTTTCGTCATTTCAGCGATGCATTCACGCCGTCTTTCAATACCTTGCCAAATGGCAACCTCTATGTACAGGGCTTAACAACCACTGCGCGCTTTGACTTCTAAGAAGTCTTGCGCTCTTTTTTAAGAAAAGACCAGGGATTTTCCCTGGTCTTTTTTTTTATCCAGCTCCCAAAAAAATTTCCTGCTTGATTAAATTTTAAACTTAAGAATATGATCCGCTATGTGCCTCGAACTCGTCGCTTACCAGCGCGAAGATCGAAGAAAAAACCGTCAAACAATCTTAGCGGAAGCTAAGGGACTGTGAAACAATAAAATGAACCATTTGACCTACACGAAATCGCCTAAAATCGACGATCGAAAATGGGATCGTATCGAGAGTGATACGACCCCATTTTCGATCGCCGATTTTCGGTGGATTTGGCACGGTGAAATGGTTCCTTTTATTATTTCACAGTCCCTAAAACATGGAGAAAAAAATGAATCTACTGAATAAAACAATGCCTTGGATAGCAGGATCGCTCCTCGTTGCGACCTCTATTTTTGGAGAGGATCGCCCCGTGCGCAGAGCGCGCAGTTATGAACACACTCAAGTGGCCGCAAAGACACAAATGGCCTCTGGGTATAACGCGCCTGCCCGCATTGATGTGCGCGGCTCTTGGGATATTTTTGCCGAAGGCAGCTTCATCTACTGGCAACTGTCTCAAGACAACATGGAACTCGCTTTCTCGAATACTACGCCAAACTCTGCTTACGTTGGAACCACTCTCCCTCAACTCCAGGGAAATCTCGTTCAAATGGACTTCGATTATAAGCCAGGTTTTAAAATCGGTTTCGGTGCGAATTCATGTCATGATGATTGGGATTCCTATGCTGAATACATCAGAATTTATACATCCAATACAATGTCGACAAACGGCTCTGTTGTCTCTGGAACAACAACGCCCTCCCCAATTCTTCCTACCTGGGGCAATCCCTTTGTGTTTCCTTCTAACGCATATAATTCCGCCTCTGAAAGCTGGGATTGCAACTTGAACTTTGTCAACTGGGATCTAGCGAGATCTTATTATGTGGGTCAACAGCTCACATTCCGTCCTTTCTTTGGAGCTAGAGGGGCTTGGATCACGCAAAACGTCCATGTGCAATATGTAAATAGTCTCTATCCTCAAGCGGGTACATCGGTAGAGTTTCTCGGTACAATGGATATCTATCAAAGAAACAGATCTTGGGCGGTAGGGCCTCGCATTGGAGTAGAGACAAACTGGATGCTCGGCCAAGGCATTCGCTTCTTTGGTAATGCCAACGGCGACATTCTCTACACAAAGTATAAAATCCAAAACAAAACAAATTTCTTAAGCAACGATCCTGCATTTCCTCCTATTGGATCGAATTCGTTCTTCATTTCCAAAGAAACACCTGGCACAGTCAGAACACATGCTGAGCTAGAAGCGGGTCTCGGATGGGGTTCATACTTCGATAACAACAACTGGCATATCGATTTGTCAGCGGCCTACAGCTTCCAAGTATTCTTTGATCAGAATATGTTGAGCTTATTCCCTGACAGCGCAATGCCTGCTAGAACAATTCAGTCTGCCGGCAATCTTTATGCCCAAGGCTTAACAACGACAGCACGTCTCGATTTCTAAGAGAAGCTGTTCAGAACTTTTCTTCTGAAAAAGGCGGCAAAAAATTTTGTCGCCTTTTTGTGTTAATAGAGAAAACCAAAAAGCCAGAGTGGAATTTTAGCGCCAACACCCATTTCCATGTCATCGAGAGCTAAATAGCTTTGCTCCCGCCCCTGAATCTGTCCAAAGCCTTTGCCTTTGCCCCCTACTTCGAACAAAAAAGTCTCATCCACAAGAAAATCTCCCTCGAGAGGCAAAGACACCTTGTGTTTTTGTGCCAACGCATTGAGAAAAAATGTTTCGCGCAAAGTTCCCTTTTCAGGCCTTTCAGGAGCGATCGCAAAAAGAAGATTCGGGTTTTCTAAATAAACTTTTCCTGTCGAGGCGACCTGGTGCAATTTTTTCGTCGCCCGAGGCAACAACCGTATAAGCCCCGCGTCCTCTAAATGGGAAAAATAAGTTCTTAGCGTGCGCAAATCCCCAATTTCAAGGGTCTCTTTGATATTGTTCCAATTGGGAACAAAAGGAACGCTCGAGGCGATAAATCTCAACAATTTTTGTATTTTTTGAACGCTTATGCCCGTTAAGCGAGGATAAATCGCCACAAGATCGGATTCAATGGTTGCATGAACATTTTGCTCAAGTGTTAATTGGTACACGGAACCATCTTCAAGTTCTTTAAAGTAAGGATAATATCCAAGCTCCAAAAAAGCTCGAAACTCTGGAATGATTTTTAAATCTTTTTGAGCCAACAGTTCTAACATCGGAGGGACAAGCACAAGATGGTTTTTGCAAATAGTTTCTAACGAATGGACGGGCAAAATCATTTCATGCGATAAAGAAAGAAATTCTCGAAAAGACATTCCCTGCATCGAATAGACTGCAGCCCTCCTCGTTAAATCATGGCTGCCTTTATGAATTTCGAGGGCAGAACTTCCCGAGGCAAAGATTGTTAGTTCTGGAAAGGTGTCGTAAATGCTTTTCAGCTCCTTTGACCATTCAGGATATTTATGAATTTCATCGAAAACAATCCACCTCCCCCCCTCCATCACAAAGGCTTCTGCAATCTCATAAAGAGCCATTTTCCCCATCGCAAAATGATCAGCCTGAATATAGAGAATTTTTGGATCGAATCGATCCCCACCTACATATTGCAGCAAAAGCTGAACCAAGGTAGTGGTTTTTCCAATCCCCCTAGCTCCCACTAAGATCGACATGCGATGCGATAATTTTGCAGTTTCAATAAAATACCTCCGATACGGGGTATTTTTAATATTGAGAAAATGATGACTTAACCGCCTCAACTCTTGGAGCATAACACACCTATTGGATTTCAATCCCATTGTATATTAAAAAATAGTGGAATGCAATCCCATTTTATGGATTAAAAAAGAGAATCCATTGTCAATGTCACATCTGCCGTTTGAAAATAGCCCGCATGTTCCTTAACTCCATAAGGGGCAATGAGCGTGAGAAATACGCTTTTTTTTGTCTTGGAACGTGAAAGGAAAATGCCTTTTTTCTCTCTTAACTCTTTATCGTATGATTTACTAATCGTGAATTCTTCATTGGAATATTTAATTTCACATAAATTAATACAGTTGTCAGAGCGATCAATGAGCAAGTCGATTTGTACTCCTCTTTCTTTGCTCTCTCTGGGAGCCTTATAAATCCACCCTGACGCATTTGTTAAAACCCCTGAAATGCCTAAAGCTTCTTTAATATTTGGTAAATGCTTAAGGCATAGCATTTCAAAAGCATACCCTGCCCATACTCGACCCGCAGGGCTATTAAATACAATGGCCCAAAATTTATCATCGCGACTCCTCAGATTAGCGTCTTTCGCTTTGTCTCGCCATTTGAGATGAAACAAGGAATATTCATCGATTAGCTTAAAATGACAGTCCTTCTTTTTTTTTCCAAAATTTTTAAATGCTAAAATAAAACCAGATTGTTCTAATTCCTCAAGAATTAGGTTCATTCCACCTCCAGCCGATAAATCTGTCATTTTAACAATTTCAGATTTGACAAGGCCTCCTGGACGTTCAGCCAAAGCTTTGATGATGCTAACATGGCGATCATGGTGCTCAAAAAGAGAGGAATACAGCTCATCGAATTCATTCTCTAAAGGGCCATCGAAACAAAGATGATTAATTGTTTGAAGGGCTGACTGTCCTTTTTGTATATAACTCAAATACTTAGGGATACCCCCTATCGCCATATAAATATCAAGAACGGCCTTTCGATTCAGCTGGATGCCCTGCTGATTCAAAAATTCTTCGGTTTCCTTTAAATCGAAAGGCAGAAGCCGCATATCCGTGGTTAATCTTCCATGAAGCCCCCCTTTATTTCGGATAATTTTCTTAATCATCCAGGAAGCTGCCGAACCACAAACAATTAAAATAACGCGGTCATCTTGCGAAAGATCCTGATTCCAAAAATGATCGAGATCTTCCAAAAACCCTGAACGGGCAGAAGCCAACCAAGGCAATTCATCAAAAAATAAGATAATCCGTTCTTTTTCTTTTATCTCCGCAATAGCTCTTTTAAGCTGTGCAAACGCTTCGTGCCAATCTTCTGGCGGTTTATACAGCTTAGGATTGAACACCCTAACAAACTCTTCTGCAAAATTTTTAAGCTGTTTTTTTGTGCGCGCATCTTTTAC
>CAIPFQ010000018.1 GCA_903864395.1 uncultured Chlamydiae bacterium
ACAGAGGATAAAGAAAAAATCGACTCACTGTTCCTGATCACTTACAATAAAAGTTATCGAAGCCTGATTCTTTTTTCTGCAAAGGCCTTGGAAATGTCAAAAGATCGCCTTCTCGGCCACGATACGGCTGTTTTTTTCCATGCTGGCGGAAAATCCTTTCTTGAAACACAAAAAACAATGGCCTCGCAAGCGGCTGCCCTTTCCTCCACTCTTAAAAAGCACAGCCCAAAACTAGAGCCAAATGCGATGACGCTCAAAGAGCTGAGACTTCACGGCTCTTCTGCCCCCAGAGAAAAGGAGGCCTCTAGAGCCAATTTAGAAATTTTGCGCAGGGGCTCTCTTAGCCTTGCCCCTTTTACTTTCACCCTTCTCGGCTGTGCCTTTGGTCTTCAGCCCATCCGCTCTCTTTCTAAAAAGTCTCTCATTACGGTGTTTTTTCTCGCAGCGAGCCTTATTGTCGCTTATTTGGGGCTCCGCACACTTAAAAGCGATGGCACGCTTGGACTCATCCTAGCGAGCTTTCCTCATCTCCTCATCCTCGGGGCTTCCATGAAAAAAGTGTTTTATCAAAGTCGGGGTGTGTGTTGAAGATTTGGCAAAAATATTTTTTTCAAAAACTGACCAGTGCTTTTCTTTTTTCTCTAAGCGCCATGATTTTTCTCTATATCGCCATTGATCTCTCTATCAACGGAGCGCACTCTCCTTCCAAAGACCCTTTTTTTTTGATCCATTCCCTCTCTATGATCGCAAAACTTGCGGGATTTTTTTTCCCCCTCTCTTTTCTTTTGGCCTTTCTAAAAACAATCTTCGATCTCCATGCGCAAAGAGAAATTCTTGCTCTGCAAACCAGCGGGGCTTCAACAAAAAAACTTCTACTCCCTTTCTTCAGCGCCGCCGCGATCCTCTGCGCTCTTTCCTATGCGAACTATGAGTGGATCGTCCCCAGAACGTTTGAAAAAGCCACCACCTCCAAAGTGTTTTCCATCGAAGCGGAGGATGGTTCGGAGATCGTCTATCACCGTTACGATCCAAAGAGCAAAACACTATACGATGTCTTTTGGATTCTTTCTTTCGATGATTTTTGGTGGATGGAGACCTTAGATCTTAGCCAGGCCCAGGGATTTCACGCAGAACATTTTGTCAAAAACCAAAGAACTGCCTTTTTCGAAAAAATTTCTCTCACACATCTCCCTCTCCAACCAAAAGCTGTCGTCAAAAAATTAACGCCCTTTGAACAAAGGTCTCTATCCAATCTCATAGAAGCAGCCTATGGACAAGGCGCCGATCAACACAAAGCTCTCGCCCATCTGCATTATAAATTAAGCCTCCCTCTCTTGCCTTTTCTTTGCGTTTTTGCCATCTCGCCCTTCGCTCTAAAATTTTCTCGCAATTCTTCCCGCGTCGCCCTCACCGCCCTCTCCCTTTTTGTCTTTGTAGCGTTAATCACCCTCTTCGACGCCCTCCTCATTTTGGCAGAAAACCAGGTTTTGAGCGCCCCTCTCGCTCTCTGGAGCCCTATTCTTTGCCTCTTAGCCCCCTCTCTTGTCTTTTTCTCTCGCATTCGCTAACCTAAAATTCATGGCTCAGCAACCTCCAAAATCTTACCTCGCTCTTAAAGAGCTATCCCAAAAAATTCATACTTACACGTCTATTCTCGGTCTTTTACACTGGGATCAAGAGACCTATATGCCCTCTGGAGGGATCTCGCCACGCAGCCATCAAATCGCTCAGCTCTCCCATCTCATCCACAAAGAACGGATAAGCCCCTCTTTTAAAAAACAGTTGGGAAAACTCATTCATTTCAGTACTGGCAAACCAAAAGTCAAAAACCTTTTAAAATGCGCGCGAATCAATGTACGCGAGTGGCATAAGGATTTTTTAAGAGCGACGAAGCTCCCCGCGAGCTTTGTCAAAAATGCCTCGCAGCTCACCTCAGAGGCCTCTCAAGTGTGGGCCGTGGCAAAACAATCGAATCAATTTAAGTTGTTCGCTCCATTTCTAGAAAAAATTGTCGCCATGAATCGAAAAAAAGCAGACATTTTTGGTTTTGCCGATCATCCGTACGACGCTTTGATTGAGGCCTATGAGCCGTGCATGAGCACCGCGAGGATCAAGCATATTTTTACCCCCTTGCGCAAAGAGCTTGAAAAGCTTTTAAAAAAAATCAACGCCAAACGCTCTGTTGAAAACCCTCTTTTGACGAAAGAAGTGTCGAAAGAAACACAGCTCGCGCTCAGCCATCAGCTTCTCTCTTTGCTTCCTGCAGAGCCCGCCTACACACGCTTGGACATTTCTTCCCACCCCTTTTCTCTCGCTCTGCATCCACACGATAGCCGAATTACCACCCGCATTCTACCCCATGCTTTCATGAGCAATATTTTTTCCATTCTCCATGAAACAGGGCACTCTTTTTATGAAATGGGATTGCCGACAGAACATTGGGGCACCCCGCTTGGAGAAACGATTTCTTTAAGCATTCATGAGAGCCAATCGCGCTGGTGGGAAACACGCATTGGTCGAAGCCTTTCCTTTTGCAAACTATTTTATCCGCGCATTCAAAAAGAAATCCCTCGCTTCAAACATATGCCCCTCAAAGATTTTTATCGATCGATGAACCACGTAAAACCATCGCAGATCCGCGTTGAAGCAGATGAGGTGACCTATTGCCTTCACGTCATCCTTCGCTTTGAGATTGAACAAGAGCTCATCAGCGGTGCTTTGCAGGTGAACGATCTCCCTGAAGCTTGGAATGCAAAAATGCAAGAAATGCTTGGCCTTACCCCTGCAACCGATACGGAAGGGTGCCTTCAAGACATTCACTGGTCTCTTGGGGATTTTGGGTATTTTCCTACTTACGCCTTAGGGAACCTTTTTGCGTCGCAATTTTTCACTTCCTTTGAAAAAGGGCATAGAGACTGGGAGTCCAGAGTAGAAGCTGGGGATCTTGTCTTTATTCGCGACTGGCTCAAAGAAAATATTCATCAATGGGGGCGCACGTATACTTCGGATGAGTTAGCGAAAAAAGTGACAGGCAAACCTTTAGATGCGAGTGCCTATCTCGCTTATCTCAACAAGAAGTACGCTGAAATCTACCAGTTTTAATGCAAAGAGAGTCGCCGTTGACGGCGCAATTCTGCTTTTTCATAGCGCCGAATTTGATCGGGTGTTTGCGGTATCACAGCGTTTACAGGCACTGGCTTATGGTGGTCATCAATCGGAATAAAAGTAAAATAAGCGGAAAAAATATGCTTTCGCGATAAGTTGCGAAAATCTTCCGCCATGACTTTAACGCCAACTTCCATAGAGGTGCGCCACGTTCGATTCACAGAGGCCATGCAAACGAGAATATCGCCGTGACGCGCTGGATTTAAAAAACGGACAGAGTCAATCCCCAATGTGACGCAAACTTTTCCTGAATGTCTTTTCGCGACAATCGCAGCGAGAGAATCGACAATTTGAAGGACGCGTCCTCCAAAAAGAGTGCCGTGCGCATTCAAGTCGTTAGGAAAGACTTCGACGACTTGATCGACGACCATGGAAGCAGAGACTGGCTTGGTAGGTGATATATCCATCTTTTCCGTTCTGTAACAAAAACGGAAAAGATAGAAAAGAAAAAAATTACCGTTTAGAAAATTGGAAGCGTTTACGAGCCCCTTTCTGGCCGTATTTCTTACGCTCCTTCTTCCTTGGGTCACGTGTTAAATAACCCAGCTCTTTGAGATCGCCACGAATTTCTTCGTTTTCAATCACTAGCGCGCGGCTAATGCCGAGACGAGTCGCCACAGCTTGGGCCTCTAGCCCTCCGCCTCGAACGCGAACCACGAGATCCACTTTCTCTGGGTTGGAAAACTTTTGCAAAGGGGCAAGAATCGTATCTCGCTGCATTTGCAATGGAAAATGCTGTTCAAAAGAACGACCATTCACGTCAATAATTCCCGACCCTTTTCGCAGACGGACAGAAGAGACCGCTGTTTTTCTTCGTCCAATACCGATTGTTTCTTTCTCTTTCAACATGAAGAAATTCCTTTAGATGTTAGCTGACATTAGATTTTGCGCGTTCATTTGATGCTCTGCGCCCTTATAAATGCGAAGCTTGCGCACTTGCTGCCCACCAAGACGGGTTTTTGGCATCATCCCTTTAATGGCTCGCTCGAGAATATACGTTGGCTTGCGCGCCATCATGGTGTCATAGGGCACTTCGCGTAACCCCCCAATAAAACCTGTATAGCTGCGATAGATTTTACGGGCGTGCTTCATCCCTGTCACTTGAATTTTTTCAGCATTAATAATTACAACGCCATCTCCGCAATCCACATAAGGGGTAAAGTCTGGGCGATGTTTTCCTCGAAGAATTTTTGTAACCTCTGCGGCGAAACGACCGAGGGTTTTTCCTGAAGCATCGAGGATATGCCACTTACGACTGTTCGTGGCTTCCGTTTTGGTCAGGAATCGTGTTTTTAAATTTTGGTTCATGGGCTTCCAATCTCTTGTAAATGAAAACAAGATCATAGCAAATACGTCCCTTTTTGCAAAGGGGTTTCTTTTGAGAGGCCGGCAAAATCGAGAATATACCTCTTGCCAAAGGAAATCGCCTTAGGTAAACTGCATGACTATGCAAGATCCAAAAACTTACTTTATCCGAACCTACGGGTGCCAGATGAATGAGCTGGACACCGAAATCATGGCAGGCCAGCTCGAAAAGCGGAATTTAACACTCGCTCCGGACGAGGAGTCGGCCGACATTCTTATTTTTAATACCTGCTCCATTCGAGATCTCGCCGAAAGAAAGGTCATGGGCAAGCTCGGGCAGATGGGACGCTCTCACAAGCAGCATCGCCTTATTGGACTGACAGGCTGCATGGCCATGGCCAAAAAAGACTCATTGTTTCGCAAATTCCCTCACCTCGACTTTGTTCTGGGGACGAATAATATCACCGATCTTGGCGCTGTCATCGACGAGGCTCTCTATACGAAAAAACAAGTGTTTAGAACCGAGGACAAATTTGAAGAAAATCTTAACTACCTCGACGCGAAGAGGGAGGACAAAGTCAAGGCGTTTGTCTCGATCATCCGGGGCTGCGACAAGTTTTGCACCTACTGCGTTGTCCCTTACACGCGGGGCTCGGAAGTGTCTCGCCCCCCTGAGAGCATTATTGAGGAGTGCCAGCAGCTCATTTCTCAAGGATTTAAAGAAATTACTTTACTTGGGCAAAATGTCAATAGTTATGGCAAAGACGAGCCCGCTTGGAACTGTCTTTTTCACGATCTTTTGTATCGGCTTGATAAAATTCCTGGGATGGGGCGCATTCGCTTCATGACCTCTCACCCAGTGGATATCACCCTTGACTTGATGCAAGCGATTCGCGACCTTCCGAGCCTTTGCGAATTCGTCCATTTTCCTCTTCAGGCGGGCTCCGATCGAATTCTCAAAAAAATGCATCGGATTTACACAAAGGAACAGTATTTTGAAAAAGTCGTAAATTTACGCCAAATTGTTCCAAACGTGGCCCTTGGCACCGATATCATTGTTGGGTTTCCCACAGAAACGGAACAGGAGTTCCAAGAAACCTACGACGCTCTCAAAGAGATTCGCTATGCGATCTCCTTTATTTTCACTTACAGTCCGCGCAAGGGAACGCCGGCCATCCGATGGAAAGACGACATCCCTGAAGAGATCAAGCTTGAGAGGTTGCAGCGTCTGCTCGATTTACAAATAGAGATCAGCCAGGAAGATCGGCAAACAATGTTGGGAAGTACGGTGGAAGTTCTTGTCGAGAGGTTCAATCGAGACGGCCGTCATTTAAAAGGGCGGACTCGCTGCTGGAGCAAGGTGATTTTCGAGGGCGATGCGAGCCTCATTGGGACTTTTCAGCGGGTAAAAATTCATGGCTACAGCCATCAGACCCTTGTGGGAGAACTTGCCCCCGCTCTCATCATGGTCTGAGGTGAGCCCTCGACCTTGCTATTTTTTGCGGCGAGGGTTTGCTTTTTTTTTCGCTGGATCGGTGGAGACAAGTTCATATCGAAAAGGCGGTTTTTCCTCGATAATTTCTCCATTGCGAGAAAAAACAAGCGCAGTTCCTGTGCGAACCGCAATCTCAAAGGCTCTTTGAAAACTTCTTTCATGTGCTTCTAATATTAACTCGACTTTGCAGCTTTTGTGGGCTGCCTGCCTTGGCT
>CAIPFQ010000019.1 GCA_903864395.1 uncultured Chlamydiae bacterium
AATCATGCCGACGTTGTAGCCGCCATCATCATTTTAGAGCGAGGATATCGCTTGTTAGCTTGTGGAGAGATGGTGCACGTAGACCTCTCGATGAAGCAAGAACCCACTGAAGCTACCTCTGTTAGATAACACAGGAAAGCCGTAGGAATCCCCTTCCTTTAGGAGGGGGAGGATGTCAATCGAATACAAGCTCTGGATAAAGAGGAAAATGTTTTAACAAATCAAACACCCTCTCTTGCGCTCGTGATAATGTAGCAGACTCTACCCACGCTTTCGCACGCGATGGAGAGCCCGTCTTTGAATCCGTCAATGGTTTTGCCTCTTTTAAAAGGTCAAAGAGAATTGAAGCAATCTCCTTCATTTCCCTCTCTTTCATTCCTAATGTGGTCATCGCAGGCGTGCCGATCCGGACGCCCGAAGTATACCAAGCGCCGTTAACATCGCGCGGCAAAGAGTTTCGATTCACGGTAAGATGCGCCTCTCGCAAAAGAAGCTCCGCCTGGCGACCATTCAAGCCAAAGGTCGAAGCCGCATCAAAAAGGAGCAGATGGTTGTCTGTCCCTCCCGTTAAGACTTTGACCCCTTTTTCCATTAAAGAGGCAGCGAGCGCCTGCGCATTGCGGACAATTTGATGAGCATACGTAGAAAATTCAGGGCGCGCAGCTTCCTTAAAACTCAAGGCCTTCGCTGCCATCACATGGGGTAAAGGCCCTCCCAGCACCAAGGGACATCCCTTGTCGACCGCAGCTTTAAGCTCTTCGGAACAAAGGACAAGACCTCCGCGAGGGCCTCGGAGCGTTTTGTGTGTCGTCGATGTGACAATGTGAGCAAAAGGAATGGGATTATAAACCCCCTGCATGACTTTCCCCGCCACAAGCCCCGCAAAATGCGCCATATCCACCATGAGAGTTGCCTTCACGCTATCCGCAATCTCTCTCATTTTTGCAAAATCAAGGAGCCTTGGATAGGCGGAGTACCCAGCAATCAAAATTAACGGCCTTTCTCGCTTGACTTGCTCTGCGAGGGCGCTGTAGTCAATCAATCCTGTTTTTAAATCCACCTCGTAGCTTACAGAGCGCAGAAATTTCGAAGAGATATTATGTCGGTAGCCATGCGTCAAGTGTCCGCCTGAGCCGAGTCCAAGACCCATCATCTTTTGATTGACGAGAAGCTTGCGAACCGTTTCATAGTCTTCATCAGACAGCTCATCCACACTTTTCGCCCCCAGCCTTTCGACCTCTTTCGACTGAACTCTCTGCACAAGAATGGACCAAAGAGCGACCAGATTCGCATCTGCGCCAGAATGAGGTTGCACATACGCGTGCTCAGCGCCAAAGATTTTTTTAGCCCACTCCACCGCGCTGCCCTCCACCGCATCCACGTTGCCACAGCCAGCGTAAAAACGATGCCCCACATAGCCCTCGCTATATTTATCGGTCAACAGATTGCCCATGGCCAGTTGTACGGGAAGGGAACAATAGTTTTCAGACGCAATCAGTTTCAAATAATTTCTTTGATCGTTTAGCTCGTTGACAATGCTTTTTGCGATATCGGCATCCGAGGCGTGGACGGCATCGAGGGCCGCCATATAAGCTATCGCTGCTGAAGTTCTCTCGTTTTCAGAGACTTTAGAAAAATAATTTTTTAAATAACCCACGCAAACCTCGCTCTTTTCGTTAAAACACGACCCAAAAACGGGCGATATACAAGCGTATCCGATCTTTTAGGCAAGCGCAACAAAAATTTGCGGGCAAATATTTGCGAGCAAAACATTGCCTCTTGCGGAATTTACGGATTCAAGGTAATCTGTTTAGATAAAAATAGGGTTCAGATATGCTGCCGTCTCTCAAAATCATTCTCGACATTCAAGAATACGATATGAAAATGATCCGTCTTATGAGGCTCAAGAAAGAGCGGGCGAGCGAATTATCGAGTATCGACTCCTTGCGCAAAGAGCTGCGCAAGCAACAGGCAGACAAAGAAGCCGAAATAGGGGATCTCAGCCGCTCAATTACAGCGCAAGAGACAAAAATTTCCGAGATCAAAGAGCGAGTTAAAAAGCTTGAGGCGAAACAAAACACGGTCAAAAAGGTCGATGAGTTTAATGCCTTGACCCAAGAAATGACTAGCTCCGAGAGAGAAAGGATCGCAACAGAGCAGATCACAAGCGATATGATCGATAAACGGGCGATGGAGGAAGAAATTCTTGAGAAGATCAAAGAATCTCTTCGCCAGTCCGAAGAGAGCAGCCAGCATCTCGAAACCGAGATCCTGGAGAGCATTCTATTGATCAATCAAGAAGGGAGCTCTTTGAAAAAAAGCCGCGATCTTCTAGTGAAGGGCGCCGATCCTGAAATTATGAAAGTTTACGAAAGACTCTTAAACAACAAGAAAGACAGAGTGATCGTTGCGATAGAGAACAGAACCTGCAGTGGTTGTCATATCTCTTTGACAGCGCAGCATGAAAATCTTGTCCGCAAGGGAGAAAGGCTCGTCTTTTGCGAACATTGTTCCAGAATTCACTATTGGCAAGATAGTGAAGCCATTGAGGGCACTTCCGTCGCGACAAAAAAACGAAGACGACGCGCCACCGCAGTTTAAGATCTTTCACCTACTGCCTGGGAAGGTAAATCATCGCTCCGAGGAGAAATCCTCGGGGAGGAAAGTCTGGACTTCAAAGGAAAAGATACCAGTTAACGGCTGGGCGCCGCAAGGCGACGGAAAGTGCAACAGAAACTATGCCGCTGCTTTTCGGAGCAGGAAGGATGAAATGTTTCGCTTCGTGAGCGATTCGCACTAGAGGAGACTCTAGGCGTTGTAAACCCTATCTGAAGCAAGGCTGACTTGGCATTTTCTAAAGAATGCGATTTCCGCGTATCGTCGCAAGACGAAATGTCAGAAGAGCCGCATAAGAAGAATGATGATTCACGACAGAATCTGGCTTATCGCCTTCCCAGTCTTTTTCTTTGACAGAGCAGCCAAGCAGGCAAAATCAGCGCAATATTTCCGCCCGCAATCATGAGACAATAGCGAAGAGAGCTGCCAACCTCAACACCTGAGGGAGGAAAAAATCCCACGAAAATCGTAATAGCACAACCAAAGAGCCCCAAACAGCAAACGATGTGGCGAGATCCCCTTGGGATCTGAAATACCTGAGAATCCTTAGGCGCGCGCCCGAGCTTCAATCCCGAAGCAAAAATGAACATATACATAATCATATACAGCCCCGTACTGAGAGCCATAAGGAACCAGTAAAACGCGTTAATGCTTGGCAAGATCAGGATCACGACACAAATACCTGTCATAAGAATAGCCTGCGCGATCAAAATGCGATAAGGCACCTGCCATCTATTTTCGACCGAGAAGTAGCGAGGCAAAAAATCATAGCGAGAGGCCTGTAAAAGCCCCTTAGCAGGCGATAAGAGCCAATTGATCATGCCTCCAAGGCTGCCTATTATAATTAAGCAAACAATCCAAGGCCTTAGAGCCAGAAGATGGAAGCGGTCCAAAATATATGTAAATGTTTGCATAATCCCATCAACTAAACGAATTTCGGATTCAGGGATCACGGTAGCGATGGACAAAGCGCCAAAGAGCTGCGTTGTTAAAAGGATGATCACGGCGATTCCCATGGCGCGGGGAAATGTTTTTTGCGGATTTTTTATATCGTTCACGTACACGCCGGAGAGTTCCATGCCTAAAAAAGCGGCCATAATCGCAATCAGAGAAACCCAATTTTCCGAATGATTCAGTGAAGGAACCATCGAGTGCCATGCAAAAGAGATGTGGATTTTTTCTTCAGAAAATCCCCATAGAAGACCTAAGGCGATCAAAAAGAGCATAGGAACAACCGTTCCCATAATCCCACAAAACTCATTGATTTTTGCAGAGATACGAATCCCGTACATATTGAGGAAAGTAAGCCCCCAAAAGGCAATAAGAATCACCGCAATGAGAAATCCCTTATTTTGAGCCAGGCTCGGATGGATGAGATAGGCAGCTGTCCCTGCGATAAATGCGAGAATGGTCGGATACCAGACGACGGTGTTGATCCATTGGAGCCACACTGCCATAAAAGCGGCTTTTTCTCCGAACGCATGGCGCACCCAATGAAACACGCCCCCTTCTTCAGGATAGCGGGAAGCGAATTCCGCAGAGAGAAGCGCAACTGGAATTAAAAAAAGGAATGCGGAGAGAAAAAAGAAAAAAAACAAAGAGCTGCCAAAAAGAGCCATGGCGGGAAGGTTGCGAATGCTGTCGATTGCAGCGACAATCAGCCACACAAGAGAAAAAACAGAGATCTTATTACCCATATAAGCATCTAACATAGCCTAAGAGGCAGAAAAAACGCAAATTGGACATTTTTCCACTGTATGGCCTCGCGCAGGGCAAAGCTGTCTTGCATAGAATATCATTTGTAGATGCACCTTCCCCCAAGACGTTTTTGGAAAGATTTTTTTTAAATCTTGTTCCACCAATGCCACAGTTTTTCCATGGCTGAGGTGCCATCGATGCGCGCAGCGAAAAATATGAGTGTCCACAGGAAAAGCTTGAACGCCAAAGGCTTGCGTCATTACAACGGAGGCTGTTTTATGTCCAACGCCTGGAAGTTCTTCGAGGGCTTCAAAAGAGTTTGGCACTTGCCCTTCATGCAAATCCAAAATATTTCGAGACAGCTGCCAAATAGCTTTTGCTTTGGTTGGAGCGAGACCGCAAGGGCGAATGATTGTTTCAATCTCTTGAGGGTCTAAAAGCACCATGGCCTCTGGCGTGCTTGCTAAACTGAAAAGCTTTGGAGTGATTTGATTGACTCGCACATCAGCGCATTGCGCGGACAGGAGGACTGCAATGAGGAGCGTATAAGGATCGTTATGGAGCAGAGGAATTTGTGGGTTCGGAAAAAGACGAGTTAAAATTTTTTGGATTTCTTCAGCGGCTTTATTCATTTGACATCCTCCCCATCCTTTAGAAAGGGGATTCCTACGGCTTGCCTTTGTTATCTAACAGAGGTAGCTTCAGTGGGTTCTTGCTTCATCGAAAGGTCTATGTGCACCATCTCTCCACAAACTAACAAGCGATATCCTCGCTCTAAAATGATGATGGCGGCTACAACGTCGGCATGATTCTTATAGAAACAAGCGACGCATTCAAACTCTGCCTGTGTCTTTCGATTTTCTTTTGAGACGTGATGACATTTTGGACATGTTTGAGAGCTATATTGTGGAGGAACGAAAACTAATTTCCCTCCGCATCGCTTCATTTTATATTCTAACATCTGACGAAATGCGCCCCATCCCTGATCTAAAATAGCTCGATTCAATCCAGATTTTTGTCGAACCATTTTTCCAGGATTTTCTTTAGTCCCCGCTGCTGACTTGGTCATATTTCCTATTCGCAAATCTTCAATACATACAATCGCGTGATTTTTGCTGATTTCTGTAGTGACTTTATGCAAAAAGTCGGCACGAGAATTTTTAACTTTTCTATACACGTTTCGAAGTTTCTTTCTTGCCTTCCGCCAGTTTTGACTCCCTAACTTCTTTTTAGAGAGACTTTTTTGGGCTTTGGCAACTCCTCTTTTTAGTTTTTTAAAAATATTCAGTGAAGCAATATATGTGCCATCGCTCATGGTAGCAAATCGAGCAACCCCCATATCGATGCCAATGGCACTCGTTGACGAATGTTTAGGCTCTTCAATTTCTTGCTCCGTGCAAATAGACATGGACCATTTATCCC
>CAIPFQ010000020.1 GCA_903864395.1 uncultured Chlamydiae bacterium
ATTCTCGTCAATTACAAAAACCTCTTCCACAGGGTTTTTTATCTCCTCGGAAGCAACAGTCACTGGAACAGTAGTGCTTAAAAGAATAAAAGTTAATAAAGTACTTAACATATAGTTTTTCTCCTAGTTAAAAACCAAGAGAATAACTGAACTAACCCTATTCAGTCAATAGACATGCAATTCTTTAGTTTCGCGATTCTTTTATTTTTTGCAACAATTTCCTGAGGAATTGCATTTACAAGAAGAGCCGCAGCCACCCCCGCTAGAGCCACAACGTGTTAAGCATCGAATGGAGCAAAGACCCGCGATTCCTATAAGAGCATAAATAACCCTCGCAGAGGTCGTATCCATGCCACCAAAAATACTTGCAACGAGATCGTATTTAAAAAACCCGACTAAGCCCCAATTCAGCGCGCCTATGATCAGCAGCAATGTGGCTACAAATTTTACACATTTCATCCTATCCCCCTAAACTTTTGATAAACTCTCTCTCTACTCTTCATCCTATTACAAATTTATTTCCTTGTCAATAAGAGCTGAGTATACAAAAAAAACTGAGGAGGTCTGCTTTTTTCCTAGGAACAAAGAGAAGCGATCGTTTAAACTAGGGAGGGGAATTACAAAACTCATTTGCCCATTGCAAAGCAATCTTGTAACTCCCTGTAAACTCTGTGCAATTTTCAAGGGATTCGGGTCTATGCTCGGTGTAGTCATTCAAAGTGCGATCGTCACATCGAAACTATCTCAGATGGAAAGGCCTGCGATTATCATTCTCATGGGTCCCCCTGGCTCAGGGAAAGGGACGCACGCGATCCCTTTAAGCGTAAAATTACATCTTCCGCATATTTCCACGGGGGATCTGTTTCGCGCTAACATGCGCGAAGAAACCCCATTAGGGCAAGAAGCGAAGGGCTATATTGAGCAAGGGAAGCTCGTCCCTGACACTCTTGTCTTAAAAATGTTATTTTCAAGAATTCAGCAACCCGATTGCGCAAGAGGTTGCATCCTCGATGGCTTTCCGCGCACGATCCTTCAAGCAGAAGCCTTTGCTTCCCTCGTGGGAAACGCGCGGCTTACTGTCATTTATCTCAATGTTCCTGACCCTCTTCTCATCGAACGAATTTCTGGGCGGCTCTCTTGCAAAACTTGCGCCCAATCTTATCACACTAAATACCGTCCGCCTCAGACTCCTGGCCTTTGTGATGTCTGCTCGGCTCCCCTTTTTCAAAGAAGCGATGATCGGGAAGAAATTCTCATAGAGCGGCTTACAGTATATCACAAGGAGACGGCTCCCCTCATTCAATATTATGCAAAACAAAAAGACACACTGTGCGAGATCGACGCCGCACTTCCTGCGGAGCAAGTGCTCGTTCTTATTTTAGAGACGACGCATCCTCTACTTCTTTCTCAGAGGGCTTTGGGGCTTTCCTCTTGAAAAAGCACCGAAGCGCGTGCAAAGACATTTTGAGTGCCGTCTAAAAACTATTAAAAATGCTAAGTACACTCATTGCTTTTTTCTCTATCCTAACAAACGAGAGAAAAAAATCTACGACTGCAATCCGTGCTTCACCATATAGTTGATGAGTCCACCTTCCAAAAGAACATCGCGTTCATGTTCAGAAAGAGGGCATTTCATCAAAAGCTCTTTCTTTTTTGTCTGGTTCCATAAAGTAAAACCGTTTCCCTTGCGCAAACACTCATGAATATCCTTGAGGATCAAAACATCGTCTCGATCCACCCCCTTCCAGTCATTTTCTTGGGAAAAGCTCAAAGGCAAAATCCCAAAATTAATCAAATTGCTTCGATGAATCCTCGCGTAACTTTTCGCAAGCACAGCTTTGATACCGAGAAAACTCGGAGCGAGCGCCGCGTGCTCTCGGCTCGATCCTTGCCCATAATTTGAACCAGCAACAATAAAAGAGCCACCTTTTTGATGATGCATCGCCCGTTTATAAAAGTTCTCATCGACCTGGGAAAAGGTAAATTTGCTGATCTCAGGAATATTGCTGCGAAAAGGGAGAACTTTGGAACCTGCGGGAGAAATTTCATCCGTGGAAATATTATTTTCGAGCTTTAAGAGGACAGGCCCTTCCAGATGACTCGGCAAAACGCCGAATTGCGGCAGGGGCTGAATGTTGGGCCCTCGCAAAATCTTCACATTTTTACCATCCTTCGGCGGCGGATATACCATATCGCGACTGAGAATGATTTTTGTAGGCTCCTTATAGCGAGGATACGCAATTTTGAGCTTTTTTTGCAGATCGCGCGGATCGGTAATTTCTCCCATGAGAGCGGAGGCGATCGCCGTCTCTGGACTGCAAAGATATACTTTGTCCTCTCGAGTCCCAGAGCGCCCTGGGAAATTTCTCGGAACTGTACGCAAAGAAATTTTATCTGTCGCAGGGGCTTGCCCCATCCCAATGCAGCCATTGCAGCCTGCTTGGTGGATCCGCGCACCGCCCGCAATCAAATGCGATAAAGCCCCCATCTTTGTCAAATTTTCCAAAATTTGACGCGAAGAGGGATTGATATCCAAGGAAACTCGTTCATGGACTTTGCGATTTTTCAAAATCATGGCAGGCACAGCGAAATCGCGCAGCCCTGGGTTTGCAGAAGAACCAATCATCACCTGAAACACTTCTCTTCCCGCAACATCGCTCACAGGAACAACATTACCCGGGCTACTGGGGCATGCAATCAAGGGGACGAGTTTTGAAAGATCGATCGCATCTTGTAAATCATACGTAGCGCCGCGGTCAGCTGCAAGAGGTGTCCAGTCTTTGAGTCTCCCTTGCTGTTTTAAAAATGCTTTCGTCTGAAGGTCGGACGGAAACACCGAGGTCGTAGCACCCAATTCAGCCCCCATATTTGCAATCACATGGCGATCCATCGCCGTCAGATATTTGAGTCCAGGGCCATAGTACTCAATAATGTTTCCTACGCCCCCATCGACATTGTGGCGGCGAAGCATTTCTAAAATCACATCTTTTGCGCTCACCCATGCAGGAAGCTTGCCCGTGAGCTTGACGCCCATAATTTTTGGCATTTTGACGTAAAAGGGCTGACCTACTGCAGCGAGAGCCACTTCAAGCCCTCCTGAGCCGATGGCAAGCATCCCCATCGAACCTGCGGCGCAGGTGTGGCTATCGGAGCCAATGAGAAGTTTTCCAGGTCTTCCAAAACGCTCCATATGGACGGGATGACTCACGCCATTGCCTGGAGGGCTAAACCAGATCCCATACTTTGCTGCAGAGGTTTGCAAAAAAATGTGATCGTCGGCGTTCTTGAAATCGTTTTGCACGAGATTGTGATCGACGTATTGGGCGGAAATTTCAGTCTTCACCCGCTTTACACCCATGGCATCCAGCTCGAGCATCACCATCGTGCCTGTCGCGTCTTGCGTGAGCGTTTGGTCCACTTTGAGACCTAGCTCTGAGCCTGGGGTCATCTCACCGCTAAGGCGGTGACTTTCGATCAGCTTCTGAGCCACATTTTTCGCGCGCATAAAGATTCCTATGGGTTAGCTCGACTTTATCCATTTTTTAGCCTCGCTTGACTCGCCTACTTGCCCCGAAGACAAGTTCTTCGAGCCCTTCGTGGCTAAAAAATGGACAAAATCGAGGTTAGCTTTCTTTTTGCAACATAGCGAAGTGGTTATTTTTTCACCACAGACCTAAAATCTTCCACCATAAACCGCCGAAAATCATCCAGATACAAAGATTTAGAGACCCTACGATAGCTCCCACCTTCCACCATTGGCCAATAGAAACAAAGCCTGTCCCAAATAAAATAGGGGCAGGTCCCGACGCATAATGGGTCAGACCTCCAAAAAGACTGCTCAAGAAACCAAACAGAAGCGCAGCGAGTTGAGGTGGCGCGCCGAGCGCTTTTGCGAGAATTAGAAAGGGAACATACATCGCCGTGATATGTCCTACGTTGCTTGCAAAAAGATAGTGAGAATAAAAATAAAGAATCGAAAGAAAAATGAGCCCTATCCCCCAATTAAAGCCAGAGACGTAGCCGATGATTGATTCACTAAGCCAAGACATGAAGCCAAACTGATTGAGGAAAGCGGGCAAAGTGATCAAAACAGCAAACCAGATAAATGTGTCCCAAGCACTATGCTCTTCCAAAATATCTTTCCAGCGCAAAACGCCTGTGATCAAAAGAATCGCAAGCCCCATCATAGCGGCCACTGTCGCTTTGATTCCAAAAAACGAGCCTCCAATCCAAAGAGTGATTAAAAAAATCAGCGTAAAAAAAGTAATCCACTCTTCTTTTTTCATCGAACCCATGCGCTCTAATCTCTCTTGCGCCATCTGCCGTGCATGAGGTGTTTTGCGAATGGCAGGAGAGACTAAACGGAAAATGACATACGGAACGATGGCAAGGCTGATAAGACCGGGAACAATAGCAGCAGAGGCCCATCCGAGCCAAGAAATCTCAATGCCGTGGGGCCTCACAAATTCTGCAATGAGCGGATTGCCCGCCATCGAAGTCAAAAACATCGCGCTCGTGATCGCAGTGCCCTGAAACGCGGCTAATGTAAGAAAAGCACCCATCTTCGGATCGTGAGAGCTGCCTGTAAACACCTCTGCAAGAGATTTTAGCAGAGGAAAAATAATGCCGCCCGCGCGTGCGGTCAAACTAGGGATGAGAGGCGCGATGAGAAGATCGGAGGCGACCAGTCCGTAACCGAGTCCCAAACTACTTTTACCGATCAAGCCCATGATCCAATAAGCGATCCGGTTGCCCAACCCAGAGGAGATAAAGCCTCGCGCAATAAAAAAAGCAAAAAGCACTAGCCAAACGATCTCGTTGCTAAACCCGCTAAAGGCTTCAGTGAAGGTCAGTGTATGGGTTGCAACACTGACAGTCAAAGAGAGAAGAGCGACTGTACCCATGGGGAAAGGTTTTAAGATAACCCCTGCGATCGTCGCTGCAAACAGAGCGAACAGATGCCAGGCTTTGACATCGAGCCCCTCAGGCGTTGGCAAAGCCCAAAAAAAGAGACCGATAGAAATCGACAAAGCAAAGAGAAGAGCGTTTTTTCGTTCCATGAGTTTTGGATCATACAAAAGTTTAGGAATTATGGAAATAGGTAAAAAACGCTAGGGTCGTAAAAACGCCCGAAAGCACTATACGCCAGCTTGGCACGGATGTATATCGAACCTGAATCGCCTCTTCTCGATCCCAGGAGGTCGTTTTCGTAACGACCAACCGATAATAGCTAAATCCCAAACAAAACACATTGATCACCGGAATCATCATCCCCAATCCCCGCAACCACACTTGAAAACTTCTTTTCAAGGCAATGCGAAATGGAAATTTCTTTTGCCTGCCTCTCCAGAGCTGAATGCCGAGGAATTTTTTCCCAGGCGTAGAGCCAAAAAAACAAAGAAGGGCGGCTTCAAGAGGAATCCAAGCAGCGTATTCAAAAGGAGCGAAGGAGGCATATTTTGCAGGAGGGATAAAGTTTTTACAAAGGATTTTTAGTCCCCAGAGCAAAAGCAAAAACCAGGCATAATCAAGGAAGCGGCTCAAAAAGCGCAACCAAGGATTTGGAATCAATCGCTTGTCCTGCGCCGTCTTCGACGGATCGAGAATAATTTCCGAAGGGTCAATCGCTCGTTGGCTCATAGAGCTCTAGTATAGCGAAAAATTAGACAAGTTGGCAACCCTATCTTTAGATGTGGAGCGAAGACTTATCCTCCTCATTATTGAAAAGAGCGAATTCTTCTTCCAGCGTCTGCAAATCCTTGGCATGCTCACTCGAACTAAGACTGACAGTGAACTCCCCTGCATTTGGAAATCTCCCCTTCCAAAGATCTGGTTGCCACGCCTCGTTCTCTTTCAGAAGTTCCAATACTTGCGCTGATGTCTCATTCCTAGCCTTTGTCAACATACAATACAGATAATAGCAACGATAGTCTCTTCTGATCTCACTAGTGAAGGCTGAGCTATAGACCCATCGCGAAAGCTCCTGATTGGTTGAATTCCAGCACATTGCCATAAAATCAGCAGCTAATCCATCAGACAAACCGATCATTGCCAGATAATTGGCAAGTGTATCTTGACTAACCTCCTCACCAAAAAGATCTCTAATAGAGGTCACGTCTTTCTTTTCATCGACGTTGGGTGGTGAACCAATAAGGTAGAGCATATAATTCACAATGTGATAGTTTTTGGGATCGAGTTCAGATCCTCTCTGGATCCAGAATTCGCTAGGAATCTCCTTGTCTTCGACACCATTCATTGCATCAATAGAACAAAAATATTTTTTTCGAAGTTGAAAAGGCGCTCCATCAACAGCTACACAGTCGAGAATTTTGCAAAAATTATCTTTCTGTATCACAGAATTATTCGAAACGACAGATTCTTTTTCATTAAAACGATCATTATCTTGATCTATATTATCTATCACTTCTGTGTACTCGATAGCAAGAGGTTTCAAACACCAGATCGCCAAAGCCAAACCCAATTCTAATACAATAGGAATCGCCATCACAGCAACTTTAGCAGCCATCGGCAGCAGAACTAAAGAAATATTGTGTGCAACAACCCAGGCACCGATACACCCAAAGACCGTAGGAAAACAGAGCACAGCAAGGGCTACGGTAGCGATCAAAGCCACAACAGTTGAAGTAATTAATATAACATTCTTGTGATCGTTAACGAAAGCCTTGAAACAAATACAATCTAACATTTCACACCGATCTTAATCATCCACAGGACTAAACAAAATTCTAATACAGTAGGAGTCACGATCACAGCAACTTTAGCAGCCATCGGCAGCAGAACTAAAGAAATATTGTGTGCAACAACCCAGGCACCGATACACCCAAAGACCGTAGGAAAACAGAGCACAGCAAGGGCTACGGCAGCAATCAAAGCCACAACTGTTGAAGTAATTAATATAACACCCTTGTTTTCTTTAACGGAATATGTACATACACAAATCACAAAACTATCTCCAAATTAACAATTACCAACAGTATAGCACAATACAACATTTCACGTCAGCCTAGTTTTTATTAATCGGTTTATCAGAGCGGCATTTGAGAGGATAGAAGGGGTGCATTCCACCTCAATCAAAGAAACCCCTTGACGATCTGCTTCCCGAAACTCAGCAAATAACGTCTTTATACTCAACAACCTCTCTCCCGTCCTAGGCTCTAAAGAGAGGACAAAGCCCCCTTGCAGATCCTTTCGATCTAAGACAAGCCGAACCTCCGCGTTTGGGGCATAGTGCCGATATTTCATGCCTGGAGAGAGCGCCACCTCCCCATGTTGTGGGAGCATGACCTGTTCCCCTAACACATCCTCCAGCTCTTCTTTCAAAATGGAGCCCGGTCTTAAAAGGGTCGGCTGAGAGCCGCTAAGATCGAGAACAGAAGACTCAATGCCGATCTCGCACGCCCCTCCGTCTAAAATCAAAGGAACCCGCCCCTGCAAGTCTTCCCAGGCGTCAAAAGCCCTCGTCGGACTCGGACGCCCTGACAGATTCGCCGAGGGAGCGACCAAAGGGGCTCCAAAGTGCCGAATGAGCTCGAGGGCGAGGGGGTGGGCTGGCATTCGAATCGCTACCGTCGGCTGCCCAGCAGAAACAATCGAAGGAACTTTTTCGGAACGCCGTAAAATCAACGAAAGGGGCCCTGGCCAAAAACGATTCGCCAAACGCCAAAACGCTTCAGGAATTTCTTGGACAAGCTCTCTCACCTCTCCCAAAGAGGCTACATGGACGATGAGAGGATTATCAGCAGGACGCCCTTTAATGGTGAAAATTTTTTTTACTGCTTCTGGATGAAATACAGGCGCGCCAAGACCAGATCGAAGAGCACACGTCTGAACTCCAGTC
>CAIPFQ010000021.1 GCA_903864395.1 uncultured Chlamydiae bacterium
ACAATCATGATTAAGGATGTTATTTATGAAAAAAGCGATCATCACAGGCGTCACAGGACAAGACGGCTCCTATCTCGCCGAACTTCTCTTAGAAAAAGGATACGCTGTACACGGTCTTATCCGCAGATCTTCTCTGTCTAATCTGGGGCGCATCGAATCTCTTTGCAGTCCATTCAAAGAAAATTTATCTCTCCATGAGGGCGATTTAACAGATGGATCTAGCGTGCAAAGGATTATCGAAGCTGTAAAGCCCGATGAAATCTATAACTTAGCCGCCATGAGTCATGTAAAAGTCTCTTTCGATACTCCTGAATATACAGCCAATGTCGATGGATTAGGCGTCCTGCGTATCTTGGAGTCAATTCGAAGTGTTGACCCAAAAATTCGCTTCTATCAAGCTTCCACTTCAGAACTTTTTGGCAAAGTCCAAGAAGTGCCTCAAACAGAACAAACGCCTTTTTATCCAAGGTCTCCCTATGGCGTAGCAAAGCTTTATGCCTACTGGATCGTTGTCAATTACCGAGAAGCTTACAATCTTTATGCTTGCAACGGGATTCTTTTTAATCACGAAAGCCCAAGAAGAGGCGAAACGTTTGTCTCGAGAAAAATCACGCTAGCAGCGGTACGCATCGCTTTGGGAATCCAAGAAAAACTCGTTTTGGGAAATCTCGACGCAAAGAGAGATTGGGGCTATGCCAAAGATTTTGTCGAGGGCATGTGGCTCATGCTCCAGAAATCGAGCGCCAAAGATTTTGTTCTGGCTACAGGAGAGACAACAACGGTTCGCCGCTTTGTCGAGTTAAGCTTTTTAGAGGTCGGACTTCAAATGCAATGGGAAGGGCAAGGCGCTGAAGAGCGTGGCATAGAGAAAGCCACAGGAAAAGTGCTTGTAGAAGTATCGGCACAGTTTTTCCGCCCAACAGAGGTCGAACTGCTCATCGGCAATCCTACGAAAGCAAAAAAGGAGCTCGGCTGGAAGCCAAAAACTCCCCTTGAAGAGCTCGTGCGAATTATGATTCGCTCAGATCTTCTTCTGTGTCAAAAACAAGCTCAAACTGAGCTGGCCCACAAATAAACTGTTCTGGAATAATGTAGTGAACCCTTACGCGCAACGACCCACAATCTGCGATCACAAGGTAAGCTGTCTCCCCTTCGATCTTAATGATCGATTGCAACTCAGCGTCCCCTAACCACTCATGAAATCTTGAGTCGTTCAAAATCGCTTCTTTTTCTCGCATCTCCTGATACTGTGGAGGAAGCGCTTGGAGTTGATGACTTAAAAAAACCGGCATAAATTAGGCTCCTTTTACAGAACCATTATACTTTAAAAGCAAACAAAGTCAATGCGGTTTCTTTTTTAAATTTTTACTTAACAAAGAAGCTAATTGCATCATATGCACAGGCTCTTTCGATTCAAATACTTTTGCAAGGGCTGCGTCGGGAATGATTTGTCTCTTGTCCTTAGGATCTTGTAGATTATGAGACTTAATATAGTCCCAGACCTCTCGGGTCGTTTCAGGGCGCGATAGTTCTGTTTTCCCTAATAAGGAAGAAAGGGCAGGAGAAAGCGTCAAACCCGGTTGCGCCGACGTCTTTTTCTTTGCTTTTTTCGCAGGAGTCTCTTTGGCTGCCGCCCCCTTTCCTTTCGCCCCACGCCGCCCTTTTTTCACATAAGCCGTCTTTGGGTGATCCATATATTTGGTGCTGATCAGCTCCAAAGAGTTTCCTATCACATCGCAATCTGGATAATTGCTACAGGAGAAAAAGATTTTTCCGAATCGAGACTTTCGTGGCGACAGTTTTCCCTCGCATCCAACCGCAGGACAGGGCGAAAGATTTTCAAGGCTTAAAACAGGCTCTCCTTTCTTTGGAATATTCACAATCCCCTTGCAATCAGGATAGGTAGAGCAGCCCAAAAAAGCGCCAAAGCGCCCATGGCGCAGCGTCATTGGCAAGCCGCAGTGGGGGCACGGCTGATCCCAATTAAAATTAGGATCATAATCTTCCTTATTAAAATTGACAGCTTCTATCGCGCTTGTATAATCGCAATCGGGATAATTCGAACAGCCGTAAAAATATTTATTGCGCGACCAAATTTTTTGGAGTTTTTGGCCACATTTTAGGCAGTCGAGGTCCGTTAGAAGCTTTGGAACGACCGCTTCTTTTTCTGCTTTTTCCACAAGAGGGATGAAGCCGACCCAAAATTCGCGCAAAAGATC
The DNA here is from genome assembly GCA_903864395.1 of uncultured Chlamydiae bacterium. GTDB lineage: Bacteria > Chlamydiota > Chlamydiia > Chlamydiales > SM23-39 > CAIPFQ01. Next base: position 2,220 of record CAIPFQ010000021.1, read on the forward strand.
TTTCCAATCTTTATTATGCTCCGCGACCTGTTCGAGTTGATCTTCCATTTGCGCAGTAAACGTCACGTCCATGATGGGCTGAAAATTTTCTTCCAGCATCTGGGCAATCACTTTTCCAAGCTCTGTCGGCTTTAGCGCTTGCGCCTCTTTTTCCGTATAGTCGCGACTTTGAATTTTATTCATAATCGAGGCGTAAGTCGAAGGTCTGCCGATCCCAAGACGCTCCAATTCCTTGACTAAAGAGGCCTCTGTAAAGCGCGGAGGTGGTTTTGTAAAAGATTGTTCCGAGGTCACTTCCATCAAATGCAGACGCATATTGACCTCCAAGGGGGGCAATGTTTTCGCCTCCTCCTCTTCTTCCGTAGGGGCGCCGCGATCCTTTTTCTCTTCATAGACCGCAAGAAATCCGTTAAACTTCATCACAGAACCGCTCGAGCGGAGCATCATATCGCGATTGGTTGTGATATCTACCGAGACAGTGTCATAGATCGCTGGATTCATTTGCGAGGCGATAAACCTTCTCCAAATCAAAAGATACACTTTGTGTTGGTCCGCCGTAAGATACTGGCGCACTTTTTCTGGATCGCGTCCTAAATTCGTTGGGCGGATCGCTTCGTGTGCCTCTTGCGCGCTTTTTTTCGATGCATAGACGCGCGGCTGATCTGGAAGATATTCTGGGCCAAAGTGTTGAAGAATGTATTTGCGCGCATTCGCAATCGCTTCCGGTGCAATATTGACCGAGTCGGTACGCATATAAGTAATCAATCCCTCGCTGCCCTCTTTGCCCATGTCGATCCCCTCGTAAAGATCTTGGGCAATGCTCATGGTTCGAGACACAGAAAATCCATAATGGCGACTCGCCTCTTGCTGAAGTGTCGATGTGATAAAAGGGGGGACTGGGTTGCGCCGTCTTTCCTTTTTCTCAACGCTGGAGACCACATATTCTGCGCCTTTGAGCTTCGCGACAATTCCCTCAGCCGTTTTTGCATCAGAGATGAGAAAACACTCTTTATCGCCTAACTTTTCTTTTTCGACGCGCAATTTATGAACCGTGTGCAAAGAGGCAGGAAAAGTGCGATCCAAAGAAGGCGCTTTTAACAGAGCGCCAATATTCCAATATTCTACAGGAGAAAAAGCATCGATCTCTTTTTCTCGATCCACAACGAGTTTAAGCGCGACCGACTGAACTCTTCCTGCAGAAGTTCCATTGCGACCTCTTTTGACCCTGCGCGTAAGAATCGGAGAAATTTTATAGCCGACAATTCGATCGAGAAGGCGTCTTGCCTGCTGCGCATTGACCAAATCCATATCAATGTCTCTAGGATGCGCTAAAGAATTTTGAACGGCATCTTTTGTGATCGACTGAAACGCCGTGCGCTTAAGCTTTGTTCCTTTAGGGAGGATGGAAGCAATGTGCCAGGCGATAGCCTCCCCTTCTCGGTCGGGATCGGGAGCCAAAAATACCATATCGGCTTTTTTCGCAGCCGCTTGGAGCTTTGCAATCACCTCTTTTTTATCGGGCATCGTCACATATTTTGGCTCAAAATCATTCTCGATATCGATCCCAAACTCTTTTTGTGGCAAATCTCGAATATGCCCCACCGAAGATTCAAAAAAATAATCCTGCCCCAAAAACTTTCGAAGCGTCTTCATTTTGGCCGGCGACTCGACGATCACCAGGTACTTACCCATTTTCATCCCTCAAAAGATACCGATGGTATCTGATTTCTCAACAAAGTGCAAATCCTAGCCATTTTTCCTAGTACTTTCTCCTCTTTTTTGAGATAATGACCTTCATGAAGGTCAGCAGAGAGAGAGCTTAAAAGCTCTTAAAATCATCCAAAAACCCCTCTACGAAAGAATGCCGATTGCCTACCAAGGAGATTGGCTCGATGGTTACATTCCTAATCAAAATTTCTACATCCCCTCAAATCTCCCGAGGCATCCAACCCAAAAAAGTTGCAAAGTCGAGCTTAATTACACCAAAAAAGCCGTTTCGCATTTTCAGAGCTCGCTGTAGCCACCGCTTCCAAAGAAATGCCCTTCACATCGGCAATGCAACGAGCTGTTTCTGTGATGAAAGAAGGTTCGTTGATCTCTCCTCGATGGCTTTGGGGGGCCAGAAAAGGGGCGTCTGTTTCAATCAAAAGCTGCGAAAGAGGAACGATCTTCGCAACGTCCCTCAGGGCTCCGCTTTTTTTAAATGTAACAATTCCACTGAGGGAAAGAAACCATCCTCGTTCCAAAACTTTTTGAGCCTCTTTAACGGTTCCCGTAAAGCAGTGAAGAATCGCAGGCCCCTTATATAGGCTGTCTGTCATGGCAAATAGATCTGCAAAAGCTTCTCTGCAATGCAAAATAACAGGAAGCTTTGTCTCCATCGACAAAGCGAGGTAGCGCTCTAACAATTTTTTCTGAAAAGATTGGGGGGAGTATTCGTAGTGATAATCGAGGCCCGTTTCGCCAATGGCAGCCAAGAAACCTTGCCTTGCTGCCTCTGCAAAAAGCGAGAAATCTTTATCTCCATCTATCTCTGCATAATGAGGCGTTGTCGCTCCCGCATTGCGAATCCACGAATAGCGCTTTGAGAGAGAGATCCCCTCGCACAAAGTCTGGGGATCAGTGCAAATATTTAAAATATGCTCTACATGAGCAGCTTTTGCCCTCTTTAAAACGTCCTCTATCTGAGGAATCATTTCAGAAGATCCAAGGTGTGCATGCGAATCAATCAGCATAATAAAATCCCATGAGTTGTTACTCAATCACAACCTGTTGTCTTTATCACATTACGCACCCTCCTTCAGATACTTAATATGCGGGAACGCTTGGGTGAACCCAGACATTCATGCCTGGGATTGTATTAGTTTGGGAGAGTCTTCGTACCCCTCCCAACCCGTTTTTTGAAAAGACCCCGCCCTTAAGGGCGAGGTTTTCCGTTTCGGGATGAACTTGACCCACAGTTTATCCGCCCCGTATTTAAAAAGATATTCGCTAAATTTCATAGATTTTTCTAGACTCCACTCGATTTTTTTTGTCTCCTATGCTACACCTGCATCACCGGGTAGGTTGCTTCATGAATTCAAATTTTTTCAATCTTAGTTTTTGGTTTTTAGTCTGCTGCCTCTCAGGCGCTGCGTCTTGCTCGCGTGAGGACATGGATAGCTACAAGAGAAAATGCGGCCGTTATTGCGCCTGTCGGGCGGAAGAGTCGAAGCGCGAATGTGGCTGTCATGAGGATTGCGATTGCCACGATTTCGGGCATTAGGGCTCGTAAGCAAATAACTGTTACATTTCCTCTGCGCCAGCATCTTCACCTTTGGGCTATTTTCACAATTCCGACACCGACTCGGGAAACGGAGTCTTCAACAGTCATCGTGAAATCAGTGAATCCATCAGGAGTGAATGTCGGAATTATGAAAGTAGCCCACCTTGGCCATTTTCATTATTCCGACATTCGCTATCCCAGTAGTGGCTCTCAAGCGGCTTGATTTTCCGACAATTTTCGAGGCGATAACTTCGCTCGGTTGCGAGGTCTGACAAAGCTTTACGACCAC
>CAIPFQ010000022.1 GCA_903864395.1 uncultured Chlamydiae bacterium
CGAAAAAGTAGCGACCAAAAGGAGTTACGGCAAAACACTCTTTTTCTTCACATTTTCCGATTGTCACAAAACCTGCCTCAAAAAGCCACTCAAAAATGAGGCCTTTAACAAACATTTTTTCCTTGTCTGTATAGATAGGGGGCGAGTAACTCCAATGTTTGCCTGTCTTTTTAAGCGCAATCACAGAATGTTCGCTCAAAGGCACCAACACCCCTTTTAAAAAGTCTTCGAAAAAAACCCACTCTCCGTGCAACACTCGTTTTATGGATTTTTCCGCCTCTCTGAGCCCTTTTTCCTGACAGTCTTGTAACGAAGCGCCTAGGCTGAGGATTCGATTTTTAGGATGGCGATACAGATAAAGAGCCCGATCCTCTAAGGATTTATTGAGCCAGAAAGGCGCTTCGCTACTCGGCTTCAACACCCCATGTTCTTGATAGACAAGCTCTGTTAAAAGAAGTTTTTTCACAATTTGATGGGTGGATGGATCTTCTTGTTCTGACGGCCAGGAAGCGGGGGAACCTTGCGATAGGGATACAAGCTTTGCGCTCATCTCTTCCACAAAGACAAAACCCCCTCGCTCTGAGGTTATAGAGGCTGTTTTAAGCAGCCTTGAAGGCTCTGTTTCTTTAAGAAGTCGAAGGTATTGCTGCCACTCATAGAAGGGTGTGATGATTTCGATCCAATGGTCGTCCTCTTTTTCATACGATAGGCACCCAATGAAATGAAATTCCAAAAGAAGGAGAATCTCTTCAAAATGGGGGCGCGAAAGGTTGTATTTGGCTATGACATCGCTTGAGTACAGTTTGGCACCAGGGGTAGAGAAAAGGTCGGTGATGATCCTTCGGATCACAGGGTCTGGAAACTGCACCTCGGCGACATAGCGCAAAAAAATGGCTGGCGTAAGAAGATATTTTTCCATAATCGATTCAAAAATATTATTCGATGTGCGGGGGATCGAATACCAGGAGGGGAGGCAGTGGATGGGAACTTTCTTTAAAAGGGTGGAGAGGAACTCCATATCGGGCTTGAATTCGGGATCGAAACGGACAATTTGCGATTCAAAGTATTTTCGTCGCTCTTTGTCTACAAGCACCCATTCCCCCTGAACAGAAAGAAGCCCTGCAGCGGTCAGTTTCTCTAAAATGGAGGCAGATCCCTCTTTTTTGGCGTTCATGGAGCTTTCGAGCTTTTTTGTCGCAATCCGCAGGGAGCTGAAAAGGATTTCCTCTAAAATTTCGAGGTCTGCCCCCGAAAAGTCGGCCATCAGCCTTCGGCTTTCAATATCTTGTTGGAAGTTATAGTCAGGGAGATGAACCTTGTTTTTTCTGACGGATGTGAGCTCTAACATGGCGCAACTTGGGTTGGTGTGAAGATCTTATCTCTCGACTATATCCTATCGGAAGGATTGGATGCAAACCGATTTTTAAGATTTCCCCCGTCCCTTTTTTATTTTTTGAAAAAATATTTCTTTTCTAAAAAATGCCCTCACACATAGTTGTGAGCTGCATTCTTATTTTGTTTGAGTTTATATTATTCATTAAATAATAATAGAAATTTGAAAATTATTATGCAATTTGTGTACAATTAGTTTTGTAAGGCAAAAGAGAAGAGCGGGGGATTCCCGCCAAGGATCGGGCGTCCGAAATGTTGGATGGCTTGATAAACATTGGATAAACATCGGATGTCCTTACAAAATGGAGGAGAAAAATGGTAAAACGACGAAAAAAAGCGACGGCGAAAAAATCTGCAAAACGGAAAGTAAAGCCTCGCGCAAAAGCACACACAGCGAAACGTAAAGTCGCTAAGAAAAAAACAGTGAAACGCAAAGTAGCGAAAAAAAGAGTCGTTAAAAGACGAGCCCCTAAACATGCGGCCTCTTTGTCGATTCAGTCTGCTGAGTAACCGTTTTTTTAAAAAATCGGATGCGGAGTCGAGTTAAGCTCCGCTCGATTTTTTTTGTCTTTCCTGAGTCTGCCTCAGCTGTTTTTTATTGTTTTTATAATCGCGTTGATAGAGATGAAGTTGGATTTTATTCTTTTCTTATATTTTTCAGGAGCCATCGTCTCTGAAAATAATTTTGATGTATTTTCGGTTGCTGTAGAACCAATAATTTTTCGTCCATACTGAACATGAGCAGGGTCGATGAGTACGGGGCGCACCGATTCATCTGTTGGATTTTGAACGAGAAGGATGCTGGATCCAATAAAAGCCACATCGCCAAAAATTATAAACATTTTAATTGTGTGAAGATCTTCTATAAGTTTTTTCTTGTTTTTTGGTGTTATATTTTTGCAAATATTTGATAGAATTTCATCTGATTTTTTGTAGTTATTAAATCGCTCCAGCCCTTTTCCTTGAACAATCATATAATTGGGCGAGTTTTGAGCGCTGAGTCTCATCCATTCTCTATCTAAAAGTCCTTTTTCATGGCCCCTAGTGATGCGCATCTCATCTTGAGAGGCAATCGGGTGAATCCCGTCCACTTTTCCAGAGAGTTTGATGTCGGCTAAAGGCTTGAAAGTATCGGTTCCATTCCATAAAAGATTTTCTAGAATCATGTAGCTTTTTCCGTTCACTATAGTTTCTCCGAAAAATTGCGGCATGTATTGTGTGATCTTTTGATTGGAACTTTGTAGTGTTTTGTAATTTTTATATTCTGTAACATCCATAGGTTTTAAAAAACAATGTGTTTTACCAACTTCAGCAGTGAGAGTTCCTCCATGGCCGCCTAAATCATTAGATTTTTGAATATTTGTAATACTTGTCATTGTTACCTCTATATTATTAGATTTTTGAATATTTGTAATAAGTGTCATTGTTACCTCTATATTAATTGACTAGCGACTAGGATCTGCTTTTCTTCTTTTAACTCGACTTTGCAGCTTTTGTGGGCTGCCTGCCTTGGCTATTTGTCCTCGGACGTTCGACCTATGGTCGAACTGGGTGATTATTTAAACCAGACAGGGATTTTTAACCCCTTCCCGATTTAAATAACGCCCCCGAGAACAAATATCCCGAGGCATCCAACTCAAAAAAGTTGCAAAGTCGAGTTTAAGGTGTTTATATCTTCCTTTATCTTGAACTCTGTCTTAGATGATGAAGTTATGTTGGAACTCATATAATAATCCTATTGCCATCTAGTGAGGTCATGAATAGACTTAGGAGAGCAAGTGAGAGAGCTCCCCTGAAGTCAGATCCTGTGACAAAATTAATAATTTTTTCTTTTGTTTTTTTTGTAGCAATATATGCGTTATACATCTTTATGTGCATGTTTAAATAAGTTATTAACGTTCCTTTGTATGTGCCGAGCTTTCCATCCACAGCAGTAGAGACAATCTCTTGCAACATTGAGTGAAGTATATTCAGGATCTCATTAGCGTCATTATTGTTTATTCCTACAGCCTCTAGTTTAGGGACGATGATAGTTTTTACTTCATTGGATTTGTTGTTAGCAAGATCATTTAATATGTTTTCTATGTCTTTTATATAAATCGTTTCTTCTTCTTTGATGAGTTCTTCGTCTTTAACTTGATTGTCGGTTTTTTTTAATATTACTGATATTACGATTTTTTTTAAAGTGATATAGAATTTTTTTGCTGTCTCTTCCTTCACTCCTACATTGGTTAATTCTTTGATTAGTATGTTATCTTGGTTGTACATTTTTTCTAGTAATTCTATGGTTTCTTCCAAACTTTTTGTTGCTTTTTCCATAATTTCTTTGTCGCTTTCTTTTAATTCTGTAACGCATGTATGAAATGATTGTTCTAATTTTTTGTTTTCGTAAAGACCATCCATTTTTGCAAGTTGATTGTTAACTATGCTCATTGTTCTTAGTTTTGTACCGATTTTATACTCTTCGTTTATTTCGTTTTTTTTCTCAGGTCTACAGTCGCACATACTTCTGAAAAATGATGCAATACTCATAACAACTACCTCGGTTAAGTTTATTTAAAATATACTCTAATTCTATCATATTAATATAATAAAGTCAATATATTTTGTATTATTTGTTGGCGTTTTTTTAAAATGTCACCTTTCCGTTAAATAGAAATGTCACTCTTGATATCCGTAAGGTATTGAACCTGAAAGGAGTGGCACATAATGGAGCGTATACCAATGAGTAACAAGGAATTATCTAAATATGAGGAGCTGAGAAAAGTTCATGAAAAACGACAAACGATGGCTCAGGCGGCAGAAAACCTGAACATGAGCCTCAGGCAAGCCAAGAGGCTATCAAAAAGTCTCAGGACGTTTGGCGCAAGGGGTCTCTTGTCTAAAAAGGTTGGAAAAGCCAGTAATCGTCAAGTGCCCATAGGATCGAGGGAAATAGCCCTATCTTTGATCCAGGAACACTACGCGGATTTTGGGCCTACTCTTGCTCATGAGTACTTGAAAGAAAGACACGGGGTTCGTCTTGCGATAAGCACGATACGCAACATAATGATTAAGAACGAAATATGGATTTCCAAGACGCATAGAAGAAAACGAATTTTTCAGTTGCGACCAAGAAGACATCGTGAGGGAGAACTGATTCAGTTGGATGGGTCTGAACATGAGTGGTTTGAAGGAAGAGGACCCTACTGCACCCTGATTTCATTTATAGATGATGCGACGAGCAAAATCATGTTTCTCAAATTTGTAAAATCTGAAAACGTAGTCGATTATTTTAGTGCAATGGAGGGCTACATTGAGAAGCATGGTCGTCCTGTAACGCTTTATCCCGATAAGCATGGAGTATTTCGAGTGAATCGAGAGGGGGCTCTTTCTGGAACAGGAATGACCCAATTTGGACGAGCCATGAAGGAATTAGATATTCAGTTGATTTGCGCCAATACGCCTCAAGCAAAAGGGCGCGTTGAGAGACGTCATCGAGACTTACAAGATCGATTGGTTAAAGCAATGCGCCTTCAGAAGATTGTCACACTCGAAGACGCGAATGCGTTTCTGCCCTCTTTCATAGAGGATTTTAACAAACGATTTGGTCGACCCCCACAAGATGCCTCTAATGCGCATAGACCCTTATTGCTTACACAGAACCTCAGCAGAATTTTCTGTCGAAAAACAGAGAGACGCCTGTGTAAAAACCTCACGTTACAATATAAGAATGTGATTTATCAAATCATTACCGAACGTTCAAGCTATGCGCTCAGAAAGGCGACTGTCGAGGTTTTGGAATCTAGAGAAGGGATCGTGATCATCGAATATCGAGGAAAAGAGCTTAGAGCTGTTCCCTACCATCAGATGCAAGCTCGAACGGAAGAGGTCAGCGCAAAAGAGCTTATGGAAAGACTCTCTGTCAAACCTAAGTGCAATTCCAAGCCTGGACGTTATCACCCATGGAAGCGAAATTTTCGAGGCTCTCCCCCGAAAACTTCTTTCTGCGGCTGATCAAAATGATACCCTCAAGTTATCTGCTTTCAAGATTGTCGGGGGCTCTGCCCCCAGACCCCCACTCCCGCACTTCGCTTCGCTCTGTTTGGGCTCTAGAAAACGGTATCTTTAAAATTAGGCGAGAGGGAAGCCCGCTCGCGCTCTCCCAAAGAAAAGAATCTTCTTGTTTTTTCAATAAAGATTATGATAAACTAACTGTGTAAACAGTAAAAAACAACGCCACACCTTTCAATAAAAAGGTGACATTTCTAAAAAACGCGAAAGGGTGACATTTCTATTTAACGCTAACATATATTTTGTATTATTATTACGATTTTCTTGCGAATATTCTTCGAATGGGGTAGTTTAGGGGGCTGTTTCGACTTTGCAGCTTTTTTGGGCTGCTTGCCTTGGCTATTTGTCCCCGGACGTTCGACCTATGGTCGAACTGGGCGATTATTTAAACCAGGAAGGGGTTTTTAA
>CAIPFQ010000023.1 GCA_903864395.1 uncultured Chlamydiae bacterium
CAGAAGAAAAATCACCGCCATCGGATCTTTTCTGCTGATCGCCGCAATGGGGCGTCCGACATAGGTGAGTCCTTCTGTTGGATGTACAAAGGAGGTGACGCAATAGCCAACAGGCACGCCTCTGAGTCCTGTCTCTAATGAATCTTCTGTAATTTCAAAAAGGGCGTTTTTGTTTTTTTCCATAAGGCCTTTTTATCCTTTTAACAGGTGAGCTACGAGGGATCTTTCTTCAATCAATTCTTTTTTTGTTAGAGCGATTTTTTGTTCTAAAAATGCATCCATTGCGAGTCCTGGGTATATTTCCAAAACCCCAGACTCTAGGGATCTGCAAGGAAAAGAAAACACAAGATCTTCAGGAATTCCGTAAGGGTTTTTGTGAGAGGAAACAGCTAAGGAATACCAATGCCCCTGCGGCGTAGGCACAAGAAGAGATCGAAAGGTCTCTATAATGGCGTGAGAGGCTGATGCTGCAGAAGATTTGCCTCTTGCCGCAATAACCTCCGCCCCTCTTTTTTGCACTTTTTGGATAAAATCTCCCTCTAGCCATGCCCTATCTTGAATGATGTCTATAGCGGGACGGCCTCGAATCTGTGCATGAAAAAAGTCGGGCACCTGGGTAGCAGAATGATTGCCCCAAATAGCGACATGAGAAACGTCTGTTGTGGCCACCTTTGCTTTTTCAGCTAGCTGAAATACAGCCCGATTCTGATCGAGACGCGTCATAGCAAAAAAATTGTGTCGGGGCAAATTCGCTGCATGATGCATGGCAATGAGACAGTTCGTATTGCAGGGATTGCCTACAACCAGAACTTTGACAGATCGATCGGCTGTTTTATCTAGCGCCTGGGCTCCTTTGACAAAAATGGCCCCATTGTCTGCGAGCAAATCTTTTCTCTCCATCCCAGGGCCTCTTGGCTTTGCGCCCACGAAAAGGGCGTAATGAACCCCCTCAAAGAGAGACTCTAGCTGGCTTCCCACCTTGATCTCTTTTAACAGAGGAAATGCGCAATCGTTCAGCTCCATAGCGACGCCCTTGAGAGAGCCTTCTGCTTCAGGAAGATCGATGAGATGCAACGCGATGGGCTGATCTTGGCCGAGAAGATCGCCTTCTGCGATGCGAAAAATCAGGCTATAGGCAATTTGCCCCGCGGCGCCTGTCACAGCGACTTTTTTAAGAGGTTTGGTCATAAGACCATTATATGGCTCTTTTTTCTGAGGTTGGCAAGTTAAATTTGATCGTTCGCGATGGCAAGACGCGTGCGCCGCATAGATTCCACCATAAAGTGGAGGTTGTGAACAGTGGCTAAACTGTGCGCCGTCGCCTCTTTTGCCTTGAAAAGGTGATGCAGATAAGCCAAAGAATGATAGGTGCAAGTCCAGCACGAGCAGCCGTGTTCAATCGGAGCAAAGCAGAGAGCATTTTCCGCTTTTTCAGCCTTTATCCCCCCTTCTTGTGTCAATAAAAGACCGTGGCGAGCGGCTCTCGTGGGATAGGAACTATCGAACGTGTCAATGCCGAGAGGGATGCATTTTTCAAGCGACTCGAGATCTCCTATTCCTAAAAGATGGTTTGGTTTTTCTTCTGGTAGCTGGGGCATTACGGAGGAAAGCATTTCGATCATTTCGGGCTTTGTTTTTCCAACAGAGCCTCCGATCGCAAACCCGTCAAAGGGAAGTTTTGTGAGAAAATCACAACTCTCTTTGCGAAGGATGGGACACACGCCTCCATGGATGACGGCATACATCGCTTGCTGATTCGGATGGCGCAAGTGCTCTTCCAAGGAACGTTTTTCCCAACGATGCGTGCGATCTAAGGACGCTTTGAGCTTATTTTTGTCGATATGATAAGGGGGTAGTTCATCGAGAGGAATGATGATGTCCGCGCCAAATGCTTTTTGAGCGATGACCGAGCTCTCTGGGGTCAGAAAAATTTTGGCTCCATCGCGGTAGGAGCGAAACAGCACCCCTGATTCATCAATTTTAAGGACCTGCCCCCCTTGTTTCTTGGCTCCCTGGCTCTTCAGTTCACTGGCAACGGAGCCATAGGCTAAGGAAAACACCTGAAATCCGCCCGAATCGGTAATGATCGGCATTTTTCGGTTGATAAAACGGTGAAGACCTCCTGCTTGCTTGACAATTTCGGGCCCTGGCTGCAAAAGCAAATGGTAAGTATTGCAAAACATAAGCTGAAGGCCGATAGATTCGACCCTTTGATGATCTATCGCTTTTAGCGTCCCGTTCGTCCCTACCGCCACAAAGTTCGGCGTCTCAATAATGCCATGCGGAGTATGAATTTTTCCTAAACGCGCCCTTGATCGAGCCGATCGATGGAGAATCTCAAAACGAAAGCTCATACAGACCTTTTTAAAAAGCGAGAGGAGAGAGCTCCAAGGGGAGCGCTACATCCGATCACCAAGCATTTAATCGTAAAGCTTACAACGATGACATCTCCTAAAGAAAAGCCCAGCCCATAGAGGGCTGCGAAAGTGAAAAGCACCGTATCAATTCCCTGGGTAATCAGCAAAGAGATTCCCAGACGCAGGGCTAAAAAACGATCTCGAAAAAGTTTTTTTAAATGCCCGAAAAGGGCGACATCGATTTTTTGCACAAGGAAATAGACGGCGATGGACGCAAACACAATGCGGGGGGTCTGTGACAAAATAGAGACAAAAGCAGGCTGGGTCTGATCCACGGATGCTGGGAGATAACAAAGATGAGCTTGAGAGGCAAGGACAAAAAATACCATAGAAAAAAAAGAAATTTTAATCGCCGAGCGC
>CAIPFQ010000024.1 GCA_903864395.1 uncultured Chlamydiae bacterium
GGGGGCAGTTAGAAAAACCACAGAGGCGAGAGAGACTCTCGCGTTTCTAGAAAAGTTGAGATCTTAAATCGTTCTCAAAAACCCTCAAGAAGCCATAAGAACCACCGTTTAATCGCAAAACTTCGATCTAAAAGAAAGAGGGAGAGGTGTCCCTAAGATCGTCGGAAAAAAGTGCCTTGCAAAGCGTTTAAACACACATTGTCTATAGATTCTCTAAAGAAAAGCGGCACAAGCGAGGAGCGGGCCGCTAGGCTCTAGCTCCCTCGCGCGCGCACGCGCAGATTAATAATCTTATTATCTTATTAATCTTATTGGCCTAGTTTTCATGGGAGAAACCGTAAACGTTTGCCCTAAAAAGCGTAAACGTTTGCCCCTAGAAGCGTAAAAGTTTGCCCTAACTGGCGTAAAAGTTTGCCCTAACTGGCGTAAAAGTTTGCCCTAACGAGAGCCGAAAACTTGTGCTTCTTTTGCGCCGCTTCAGGGGGGCAGTTAGAAAAACCACAGAGAGAGCCACCACAGAGGTGAGAGAGACTCTCGCGTTTCTAGAAAAGTTGAGATCTTAAATCGTTCTCAAAAACCCTCAAGAAGCCATAAGAACCACCGTTTAATCGCAAAACTTCGATCTAGAAGAAGAGAGAGAGGTGTCCCTAAGATCGTCGGAAAAAAGTGCCTTGCAAAGCGTTTAAACACACATTGTCTATGGATTCTCTAAAGAAAAGCGGCACAAGCGAGGAGCGGGTCGCCAGTCTCCTGACTTCCTTGCGCTCGCACGCGAGCGTGCGCATTATTGGCACTGTTTGGTATGGGAATAAGCGTAAACGTTTGCCCTAACCGATGATTTCGGTGAGGTCTGATTTCTTTTGAGTTTTAGGGGTGATGCGCATGCCGCTAACATCCTCGTTCCAATCTTCGATGATTTCTTTTTGTCGGAATCGATTCATTTTTTTTCGAGTAATGGCTTTGGCCATTCGTTGATTTGATTGCGCTGTTCCTTCGAGGTTCCCAAATTCGAAGAGAAACTTCCAATCGAATCTGAGTTGCGCATCGCCTCGATTTCTTTGCGCAGCTCTGGTTTGAATCGCAAAGGCTAAATATACATCGCTCGGGTGGAGTCGGTAGGTCTCTTTGTTGTAGATTGCGGGGACAAAGCCTTTCATGTCGGGTTGTGGCGCCAAAACACGGACAGCGATCAATTCTGGATATTTATTTTGTGTTTCTGTTGCTTTTTCTCCTCCTAAAATTTCTAAAAGAGGTTGTTCCATCCACCGCGTGACAAGAGTTTTAGTGCCTTTTTTTCTCACAGTATGCTCTCTAAGCACTTTTGTCATACCGAGCATTTTTGTAATCGCCCAATGTTCTTGTTTTTCTTTCACAGAAAAATGCGCTTTTCTTCCGTCATCGGAAAGCATTCTCATAATTTCTGTCATAGGACAGGAATATTCTGTTTTTCCTCGTTCATTGGCCAGACCCCAATGAGCCATCCAAATTTTTAGCCCTTTGTTGGTCATGATTTGTTTATAATCTTCGAAAATTTTGTCCGCTTCCTCATCGCAACTGGCTGGAAACGAAAAAACAAGGCTAATTCCCTCTCCCTTTGAGTTTTTTATCTCGCTTTTTGCTTCATAAATATTTTCATAAATCCTTTCTAAGGAAGCTCCATTCATTAATTTATTTAAATGATAGATCGAGTCTGTAATTAATCGAACGATTCCGATCTGCTCATCATCTGTAACGTTTTCAAAAATCGCTTCCTTTTCTTGTTTTTCTTCTAAATTTAAAAGAAGGCTTTTCCAGTGATTGTAAAGAAAGTCATGAAATTTGGAGGACATCTCTGTATCTTGCTGAGACTCTTCTCCTAGTTGCTCATGCAAAAAAACATTGAGAGCTTCTTCGGTGGATTCTGGGTGTGTTTTTTTAAATTCCTGCACTTTGATATGCTCTTCATGCGTTTTTTTGAGTTTTTCGAAAAAATAATTCACAAGATCTTTGGGCATGATCCCTTTTTCTTCCCAAATTTTGACGTGTTCTGCGGAAAAGATGTATTGAAAATTTCCGTTTTGATCTTTTGTCATTTGTGGTTTTTCTTGTGCTCGTTCTAAACTCATGAGGGTTTCCTGGGATGATTTTTTGCGGCGGCCATTAGTGTTGAAAAATTGGCCGGTCTAAAAATGTTTTTTCGGTAATGAAATTCTAGGATGAGGGAGAATTTCTGTGTGCCGTCTCTTCCCTTTGGCATATCGAGACGGCATAGGGCAATCCCCTTATGTTCGAGGTAGGAGAGGATCTGTTCCAACTCTTCTTCTGAGGCACTTTGTTGAGAGACTGCCTTTTTTTTTTGATAGCTTTGGATTTGTCCCTTGGTTGTCCACACATCAGCAATCCCCTTGGCGTCCAAGGGACTGAACAAAAGGACCGCGTCTGGGGAATAGGTCATTCTGGCAGCTCCCATAACGTCTGATAAATCGCCGCCCCATTTATTGTCTCCTTGCGGCTTTCTCGCCTCTGAAATAACTAGGATGGGGTCTCCCTTTAAAGCGTTGCGAATTTTCATCGCTTCGCCAATTCTCCATTTATCAATTTCGTTTTCATTAAAAAATTTTGCCTGGTGATTGAGCGGCCATACTTGGAGATAATCGATCACTACAAAGCAGCGTTGGCACTTTGTTTTTTGCTTCACAGCCTCAATGTGCGCGATCGCAAGATCTGCCGTGAGGAAAGGACACATTTCTCGATCGATGATCTGCAGCCGCGCCTCTAGGGCTTTGAGAGATTTTTCTGCTGCAATTAGGGATCTCATTTCTTCTTCGCTAAAAAAGGCTTCTCGGATCAGCCCCCTTTGTGTTTTTCCACTGCCGAGGACAATTGTTTTA
Source organism: uncultured Chlamydiae bacterium (assembly GCA_903864395.1). Taxonomy (GTDB): domain Bacteria; phylum Chlamydiota; class Chlamydiia; order Chlamydiales; family SM23-39; genus CAIPFQ01. Next base: position 2,871 of record CAIPFQ010000024.1, read on the forward strand.
TAATCGAGCTCCGATTGATTGCAAAGGAGGCGAATGAGAAGATCCTCTTCCGTCATTTCGAGAGAAAAGTAAACGACGCACGCATCGGGATTGTTTTTCAAAATGTCTATGGCGAATTGATTGGTCAGCGCTGTTTTTCCAACATTAGGCGCTGCGGCTAAAACAATGAGATTTCTGAGTCCTAGAAATTTTTCATCAATCTCTGGAATGGTTTTTTGGCAAAGGCCTAAATATTTTTTCCCTCGAAGCTGTTTTAATTTTTCTTCGATTTTTTCCAGCCGGCTTTCCATCAGGGGGATGGGGATGCTGCGGATGCTTTTACAAACAATAGTGTCAAATTCTTCTTTATAGCGATCGAGCAAAGAAGATGGGTCGCTTGGGTTTTCCAAAGCGGATTTGGCCATGTTTTGGCCGATAGCGAGCATTTTTCTTAAAAGAGATTTTGTTTTGATCGCCTCGATGTATTCTTCCATGTAGGCGGATGTGCCTGCGTATTGCGCAAGGGTGGTCAGGTAAGCGATGCCCCCAATCTCTTGAAGACGACCTTGTTCCTTGAGTCCTTCAGCGAGAAGATGAATATCGGCAGGCTTTCTCGCTGTGTGGGTTTCTTTTAATTTGGCGTGAATGATTTTATGCTCAGAATAATAAAAATCTTCTTCGGAGAGGTGATGAGATCCGAGGTGAAAGGCTTCAAGGCTTGTGAGCATCGAGCCTAAGATAATCATCTCAGTTTCTTTTGAATGAGGGGCGTTTTTTGTTTGTGTCATCGGCATGTCTCCCTCTCAAAACTACTCGTAATTTTGTTTTTTGGCAATTTGGTTCTTGCGCTTTAGGGCTCAGCTCTAGCATAAAATTTGTCAATCGTGTATGCTTTTTTAGAAATTTAGAGCTCGACTTTGCAGCTTTTGTGGGCTGCTTGCCTTGGCTATTTGTCCCAGGACGTTCGACCTAGATGACGAGAACATAATTTTTTTGTAACTTCTCAATAAGTCCTGGGAAAACATTCCCAGGCTTCTTTTCGGCATTTCCAGGAGATTGATATAA
>CAIPFQ010000025.1 GCA_903864395.1 uncultured Chlamydiae bacterium
CCAACCCAAAAAAGTTGCAAAGTCGAGTTAAAGTATTTTGCAGAAGAAATGCCTCAGCTCGCGCTCGCCTCTGCAGGCTCTTTACTGGGAGTTTATTTTGGGGAAGCTTCATTTCCAGTGGGCAAAGTGGATATGATCGCGCTTCATCCCATGAGCTTTGAAGAGTTTCTTCTTGCCATGGAAGATGTGCGGGGTTTATCCGCTTTAAGACAATCTGCGCAAAGCGAAGAGAGGATCCAAGAAATAGCGCACCAACATTTGTTTGAGCAGTTAAAATTCTATTTTATTGTGGGAGGGCTCCCTGAGGTGGTTCAAACCTTTCTTGCTAAAAGAGATCACCTGTTTACAGCGTTTCATGAAGTGAGAGAAAAGCAAAACACTCTTTTGGCTACTTATCTTGCAGACATTGCAAAACATTCGAGGAAGGTCAATTCCATGCATATTGCCAGAATTTGGCAATCCATTCCTGCGCAATTAGCAAAAACCCAAGATGGCAGTGGGACAAAGTTTAAGTTTAAAAATGTAGTTCCAGGCATCGATCGCTATGCAAGGTTGGTGGGTGCTCTGGATTGGTTAGAGGCTGCGAGACTCATTGTCAAAGTGCCTATTGTAAATGCAGGACATTTGCCTTTTTCTGCTTTTGCTGAAGAGTCAACTTTTAAGTTATACTTGTTCGATGTGGGTCTTTTGGGAGCCATGAGTGCCCTGAGCCCTCAGGCTATTTTAAATTACGATTACGGGTCTTATAAGGGGTATTTTGTAGAAAATTTTGTAGCGCAGGCTTTTTTAGCGCACGACGTATGCCCTCTCTATAGCTGGCAGGAAAATCAAGCCGAAGTGGAGTTTTTGGTTGAAAAAGAAGGGAAGGCGGTTCCCATCGAGGTAAAGTCAGGGTGGGTGACTCACGCAAAAAGCGCGGCTATTTTTGCTAAAAAATACCAATCCCCCTATCGTATTATTTTTAGCGCAAACAATTTATCTCTATCTTCTGAGGTTCGTAAGATACCGCTCTATCTAGCGGGATTGCTTCCTAAAAATCCCCCTTGAACAAGCTCTTTGATCGCATAGGAAAAGATGAGGTCAGGGCCAGAGCGTTTGATGCTGAGAAGCGTTTCGTGAAAAACGCGGGGCGCATCGAGCCATCCCATGTGATGAGCTGCCATCACCATGGCATACTCTCCACTCACATGGTAGGCTGCGATCGGACGGCGTGTTTGAGCGCGAAGCTTTGCGATGACATCGAGATAAAGGGTCGCAGGTTTTACCATCAAAATATCGGCGCCCTCCTCTTCATCTATAGTGGTCTGGCAAAGAAAGATACGTTTTGAAGGCATTGCTCAGAGGATGCGTAAAAATTGGGTCAACTTCGGTTGATTTGGAGAGGTTTTTGCATGGGTGGCTTCGAAGATTTCTGGGTCGCTGAACTTATGAACAACGCCGTTTTGAAACACTAATTAAGCTTGGATGAATTTCGAGCTATAGGCGTGAAGGGCTTCTTTTGCAGCCTTTTCGTGATTGGTCATCGGAGTGGGATATTTTTTGCATCCAGCCCGGGATTTTTCTTCATACCATGCATGAATGGCTTTAGGCGGGAAATCGCTAAGTTCAGGAACCCATTTTTTAATATAGATACACTCAGGATCGAATTTTTTCTGTTGGTTCCAAGGATTGAAAATGCGAAAATAAGGCTGAGCATCGCTTCCTGTGCTAGCTACCCACTGCCAATTCCCGTTATTCACAGCAGGGTCATAATCAACCAAACTTTGCGCAAAGTATTTTTCACCCCATCTCCAATCGATATGTAAGTCTTTGATTAGAAATGAGGCCACAATCATTCGAACGCGATTATGCATAAAACCTGTTTTATTCATTTCTCTCATTCCCGCATCGACAATCGGAAAACCGGTAGAGCCTTGGCACCATCGTTGATAAGCTTTTTTGTTATATGACCACTTGAGCGTATCAAATTTGGGATGGAAAGCCCCCTTAAAAACGTGAGGAAAAAAAAATGCAATCGATGTAAAAAAATCTCTCCAGTAAAGAGAGCGGATCAATTCGTGGTGGGGACTTAAATTGCGGGAGATTGCCGCATAAACTTCGCGAACGGAGCAGACGGTAAATTTTAGATAAGGGGAAAGATGTGTAGAGTATTCTTCTGCTGGAAAATTTCTCAAGCTTCCATATTTTCCAAAAGAACCTAATTTTTTGAGAATTTTGAGAGACTCCGACCTCCCTCCGATCAACCCATTTTCTACACTTGGCTTCGGAAAGGACGGCTTACCTTCTGCAAAGGGGATCGATCCGTGGAAGTAATTGGTTCCTTTATTTTGTACTGGAGGCGATACTTTCTGTTTTGAAGCATTGCGAAAATAGGGTGTGAAAATTGAGTAAGGCAAGAAGCATGATAGCCACATCGATAAA
>CAIPFQ010000026.1 GCA_903864395.1 uncultured Chlamydiae bacterium
AAATTGCCTCGGAAGATCTCAAAGCGCTCAAAATTTTTCAAAGCGATTATCCCTCTGCAAAGCTTTTTATTTTTTATGGAGGGACGGAAAAACTCTATTTTGAAAAAATTGAGGCGATTCCTATTGTTGAGGCGCTAAAAAATCTGCCTCAAATTCTCTCGCCAATCTCTAAAAGCCCTATTTGAGCGCAGCCTAGCCTTTCTACAGAAATTCCCGCCGCAATATTGGCAATCTGCACAGCTTCTTGAAGAGAGAGTCCGTTAGCTAAGCTCGAACAAAGCACAGCCAACACAGTATCTCCTGCGCCCGTCACATCTTTGACCTCGCGCGAGCGAACAGGAAAATCTCTTCTTTGTCCAAAACGCTCAAAAAGGGACATCCCCGCTTCTGATCGAGTGATTAACAATTTTTCTACATCCGTAAGAGAAAAAAGTTGACGCGCGACCTCATCGAGAGGCGTGAGCGATGACATTTTCGCCGCAGCATACGCTTCTGCTTCATTCGGCTTAAGCAAAGTTGCCTTTTTATATTTTGCAAAATCGCTTCCCTTCGGATCAATAAGACAAGGCACCTGGCAGCGTTTTGCTATCTCAATCGCAGAGGCAATCATTCGATCCGATAAAAAGCCTTTTCCATAATCTGAAAGAGCCACGACTTGGACGGAGGCAATTTCTCTTTCTAGGTAAGCGATAGCAGCCTCTTCAATCAAGGCAGTTACGGGAGCGATCGTTTCAAAATCTACGCGGAGCAGTTGCTGGCTTCCCGCAATCAGTCGATTCTTTACAGGCGTTCGGTACCCTGACTCAGAAAAAAAGGCATCGACAAGAACGCCCGCTTTTTGAAGCGTTTGGCGCAAAAAATCCCCTTTCTCATCTAGGCCTACTCTTCCGACAACAGAAACAATGCCTCCAAGAGCTGAGAGATTCAAGACAACATTGCCCGCGCCCCCTGGGCGAGAATCTTCTCCGCTCACTTCTAACACAGGAACAGGTGCCTCAGGAGAAATTCTTTTGACCCGGCCGACCGTATACGTATCGAGCAGAAAATCGCCAAGAACAAGAGCTCGAAAACCACCTAACCGCTCAAACGCGCGCTTTACCATGTCTCCCCTTTCAACAGATAGTGCTGTACATATTCCAATACATTTTCCTCTATCGAGGCTGCTTTATATTGCCCAAATGTTTTAACCCATTTTTCCATGTTCGCACAAGTATAGTTTTGATATTGCCCCTTGAGTTCTGGGGGCATATCAACATAGACAATTTTTTCTTTTTGTCCTAGGGCGCTAAACAGGGCTTTTGCCAATCGATTCCAAGAAACGGCGTCTCCCGCGCCAACATTATAAAGCCCAGTGCAGTGACGAAACTTTGGTTCTAGCAGTTGACAGGTCCTTTTTACAGCCTCTTTTATGTAAATAAAATCGCGCACCTGCTCTCCATCGGCAAAGCGAGAGGGGTCGTTCGATTTATAGAGGGAAATTCGCCCTTCAGTGAGGGCGAGTTGCGTCATTTTAAAAACCATCGAGGCCATGCGCCCTTTATGAGCCTCATTAGGACCGAACACATTAAAGTATTTCAAGCCCACGACCCGATCTAAGACATTTTCTCTTTTCATCCATAAGTCGACAAGCTGTTTGGAAAAGGCGTACAGATTCAGGGGTCTTAGCTCCTCAATGCGCGACTCGTCATCGACAAATCCTAGGGAACCATCGCCATAAGTTGACGCACTGGAGGCGTAAATAAATCGTTTTCCAAAAGACAGAGCCCACTCAGCGAGCCGAATAGAAAAGCGATAATTGTTTTCCATC
>CAIPFQ010000027.1 GCA_903864395.1 uncultured Chlamydiae bacterium
TTGAGCGCTTCGAGCTCTTTTTTTCTGCCAATAAATTTTTTCATGAAAACTGATCTCGCTTAACAGTCTTTCAGTAGTGTAGGGAGATTTCCCCTAAAACTGCAAATGCATTTTTAGGGGGTGTTTTATTCGTTCTCAGTAAACTGCGATGCACCCTCTATCGGAAAAAATATTTTGACGGCGAGGTTTTCTCACTCGAATTTCTACTTTGCAGCCGAGGATAGCTAAATAATGAAGAAGGGTATCGGTACTAAATTCGGACAAGTGGCCATTAACAAGCATTGATACTTTTGATTGTTTGACTCCAAGTTTTTTAGCTACTTCATGTTGTGTTAACCCACTCTTTTCTATTAGATTACCGACATCGTCCAGAAGTTCAGACCTCGCAACGAGTTCGTCTGCATCTTTGCGTCCGATGGCTGCAAAAATACTTCCCTCATCTATTTCATAATCTGTTTCTTTTTTCCTAGTCATTTTTTGCCTCTTTTTTCTTTCCATTCTTTGTACATTACTTCGGCTAGCTTCATCCTTGAGTGGATGAGATCTATGTCTTGCTTTGGGGTTTCGATGCCTTTTTTGCTTTTCTTTTGAAAGGCATGCAGTATCACTACTACCTCAGCGTATCTGACTGTATAAACCGTTCTGAACGTCCCATCTGCATGATCTCTCCAGAGCTCCATAATCAGAGCCCCTCCGAATCCGCTCAAAGCCTTCGCGTTCTTAGGGTTTTTCCTTTCTGAACCTGGAAAAGCCAATGTCCAAAATCTCCAACTACGTCTTCAGGCATTTCTATAAAATCGCGTTTCGATGAAGCGATCCAAAACAGAGGTCGCAAGTCAACCGTTTCATTCATTTCTGCTTTCCTTTGATTATATTGATATCATGATAATTTTACTACCTAATCATAACTGACTGTTTATGAGCGCGTTACTTAAGACTCTAGTTTTTTGCGAAGAAGTTCATTGACAAGTTTCGGCTCGGCTTTTCCTTTTGTCGCTTTCATCACCTGACCGACTAAGAAAGAAAATGCTTTTTCTTTTCCCGCTTTAAAGTCGATTCTTGATTGTGTATTGGCCTCTAAGACCTCGTCAATCAGAGTTTTTAAAGCTTCGCTATCTTCCATGGGCTGATAGTCTGGATTTCTTCGGACAATCTCTTCAGGATCTAGCCCAGGAAACCGAATCATTTCATCGGCCACATCTTTTGCGATTTTTCCTGTGATCGTGTTGGAGTCGATGAGCTGCAACAGTTTAGCGATATGGCTCGGAGGGATCGCTAAACTCGAAAAAGTTTTGTTAATGGCTTTGAGCCTTCCTAGGAATTCATTCGTAATCCAATTACACAAGCTGCGCGAATTTTTGCAAAGCGCATAGGCTTCTTCAAAATAATCAGAAAGAAATTTGTCGCTAATCAGCGTAGAGGCAGCATAGTCTGTGAGCCCCAGCTGAGAAACATAGCGCTGGTGGCGCTCTCGCGGTAGCTCTGGGAGCTTTGCAAAAAGCTCATCGATATAGCTTTGTTCTAAAATCAAGGGCATTAAATCTGGCTCAGGAAAGTAGCGATAGTCGTCCGCGCTCTCTTTTTTTCGCATGAGAATTGTTTGTTGATGCTCTGTGTCCCAACGATATGTGCCCAATGGAATGAGTTCGATGGGCTCTTTTTCAGGATGAGCGGTATAGAGTCCGATTTGTCGTGTGATTTCATGCTCGATCGCCATCTCAAGAAAAGAAAAAGAATTCATGTTCTTAATCTCAATGCGTGGGCGTAGCTCTTTTTGCCCCTTCGGACGCACCGAAATATTGACGTCGATGCGCAAACTGCCCTCTTCCATATTCCCATCGCACGCGTCGATATAGAGGAGAATTTCTCGGATCGCTGACGCGTAGGCAGAGGCCTCTTTTGCCGTATGCATGCACGGCTCCGATACGATTTCAATGAGAGGCGCGCCCGCCCGATTATAATCAATGCCAGTAAAATTCGTGAAATGCTTTAACATCCCCGCATCATCTTCAATGTGCGCTCGATTGATTGCAAACGTTTTGCAATGTCCAACGACCAGAGCCGTAACGGAGCCGCCGCGGATCAAAGGGTTGTCATATTGAGTGATCTGAAAATTGCGCGGAGAGTCTGGATAGGAGTAGGATTTTCGATCAAACGTGCTGAAACGAGATATTTTGGCTCCAATAGCAAGACCGAATTGCACGGCTTTTTTCACGGCGGCTTTATTGAGGATTGGCAATGATCCAGGCTGTCCTGTACAGACAACGGAAATATTTGTATTCGGCTCGCAGCCAAAAAGATTGGGCGCAGAGCTAAATAGTTTGGTTTTCGTATTGAGCTGTGCGTGAATTTCGAGTCCAATCACAGGTTCCCAGAACTCATAAGGCAAGCTCATGAAGAACCTCCGTCAGTAAAAAAGGGGGGGGTTGTGACCCAGTGGGTCGCTTGCTCATACGCATAAGCGTATTGCATGACGCGCGCATCGCTCATTTGCGCTCCAATCAACTGAAGACCCAAAGGGAGATATTTTTATCATAGCCAGAAGGGACGCTGATCGCTGGCAGACCCCCGAGGTTCGCAGGCACTGTGAAAATATCTTGCAAATACATCTGGACAGGATCTTGGATCGCGCCCGTCTCAAAAGCGCCTGAGGTTGTTACGGGCATGGCAATCGCATCGCATAGCGCGTAGGCATTTTGAAAGGCACTGAGAATTTTGGCGCGCACTTTTTGCGCTTTCCGATAATAAGCGTCTTGATAGCCCGCAGAAAGAACAAAGGTGCCGAGCATAATTCTTCGCTTTACTTCGCGCCCAAACCCCTCTTTACGAGAATATTCATAAATCTCCTCCAGCGTTTTTGCCGCAGCAGATCTTTTGCCGTAGCGAATGCCATCGAATCTAGCGAGGTTCGTCGAGGCTTCCGCCGTCGCTAAAATATAATACACGGCAATGGACGTTTTAAGCAGATCGAGGTCCACTGTCATTGTCCTTGCGCCCAAGGAGCGCATCACGTCGATCGCCTCTCTAAAATTTTTCTGTATGTCGGGGGCTAGGTCTTCTAAAAGACTCTCTGGAATGCCGATGACAGCCCCTTTCAAGTTTTTTTGAGGGGAGAAGGGCTCTTGTGGCAAAGAGGAACATGTGGCATCGTGAAGACAGGGCTTGCCCATCACTTCCATCGCTAGAGCACAGTCGGAGACGGTGTTTGCCAAAGGGCCGATTTGATCGAGGGAAGAGCCAAACGCGACAAGACCGTAGCGAGACACGCGTCCATACGTCGGCTTAAACCCTACAATCCCGCAAAAACTCGCAGGCTGACGAATCGAGCCTCCCGTATCGCTTCCTGTCCCTAGCAAGGCCAGGCGCGCGCTGACAGCGGCCGCAGAGCCTCCTGAAGAGCCTCCAGGCACGCAGCGCAGATTCCACGGATTATTTGTCGAAAAATAAGCCGAATGTTCTGTAGAAGAGCCCATCGCAAA
>CAIPFQ010000028.1 GCA_903864395.1 uncultured Chlamydiae bacterium
TCTGACGATGATTTTCCAGAAAAAACCCTCGCTCTTTTGGAACAGATTCAAATCGAGAGCGCTTGTGGTTTTTGGGAATCTTGCCACGCGAAAGCCTTTGCTTTCCTCTTTCAATTTCCAGAATCTGCGCAAGCTCCTTTTGCCTGGCGAGCTTTAAGTCTCTCTTCTAGAGAGCTCGCAAACAAAGAGGCGAAGTGGCAAGAAATTTTTTCTGCGGATTTAGAAAAGCTCCTCGAGCAAAAACATCTTTTCTCTTCAGAAGAAGTGTTGGATTGGCAATTTTGTCTTGCGGAAAGTTATTTTAAAACAGAGCGCTTTCAAGCGGCGATCCCTCTTTTAGAATCTCTTCTTAAAGAAGATTTTTCTTTTTCTCAAAGAGCGAGCGGAGAGCTTCTTTTAGGTCTCTGCTTCCAAGAAAGCTCGCAAGATGCGAGGGCTTTTTATACCCATGCCTGCAAAGCCGCAAAGCTCGGCTGCACGCTCATGGCGCCCAAAAATCTTCATATAGCCCTATTCAATGCCTCTCTCTCTTTTGGGGAAGAGTTTTTAAAGCAGAGCGCAGAGCATCTCTATCAGGCACTCGAAGCTGGCGCGTCTATTACAGAAGAAAATCTTGTATGGCTTGGCAAAACATGTCTCGAACAAGACAAGATCGAAAAAATATATTCCGCGCTCCTACAAAACACTTCTGATCCAAAACACCTCGAAACGGCACTCTATACCCTGGCTAAGATCGCAAGGCAAAAATCTGAGCCAGAAACGCTCCCCTCTCTGATAGATCAGCTCGAAACACTCTATCGAACAGATTCTCCTCAGATATGGGATAAGGAAGCCTTGTTTTTCTGTGCGCAATACTATAGAGATCTTAAAAAAGATGAAAAAGCTCTCGCCTATCTCGATCACATCGCAGATTCAAAAGAGCCGATCCGCTCTGAAATCGCAGCAAAGGCCTTATTAGAAAAAGCAAAAATCTTGGCGTCTCAAGGAAACCTTGAAGAGCGCCCTACCATCGCCACTCTCTTCAAAACCCTTGTTCTCCAAAGAAATCTAGCTTATGAACCGATTTACCTTGAAGCTGCACTTTTTTATATCGATCTGCTCGCAGACAATGCGGAAAAAAGACTCTTTCTTTTGGAAAAAATGAAAAAAGAATTCGAAAGCCTCGAAAATATTATTTCCCAGGACTACTTGAGAGCCAGAGAAAAGTATCCAGAAAAAAACAAAATTTACGAACAATATACGCAATTTTTTAATGCGCAAATATTGAAAGAAAAAGCAAAACTCTCTACAGATCCTTTGATACAAGCCTCTTTACAGACCGAAGCCCTGGTGCTTTGGCAAAAAATTCAGGGAGAGACGACTGTTGCAGAGCTTTACCATCGAATGTCTCTAGGGAGTACCCAAAGTGCCGACACACCCATCTCTCAATAGGCGAACTATTCTTTGTGTCTGTATCGCCGCATCGCTTGTGTCTCATATTCTAACCCTTGTGTTTTTTCCAAATCCCTCCTCTTGGCCGATCACTTCTTCCTCTCTCGCTGCACAAGTTTTAGAAGAACACTCTCCCGGAATCATTCAGAAAAATGAAACACTCCGAGAATTTTTCGAGCCCAAGAAAGAGGAAAATTCTCTCTCCAAACTATCTCCAATCTCTGAATCTGTTCCTCAAAAAAGCTTAGCCTTTCTTCCCGAGACCCCCTTAGAGTCTTTGCCTCCCTTAGTTCTTTCTCTTCCCCCTCTACAGAGCCAAACTCCTGCTTATTCTTTTTCATTTCCTTCCACGATCCCCTTCAACCTTCTCGATTATTTACCTCAACCTATGGCTCTAGCGGTTGCCCCACAGCTCCAGGAACTCGAAAAGACGCCGCGCCCTTTTCTGGAAAAAGGAACAAAAATTCTCACGACCACTCCTCTCGCCTTTCTTCCTATAGAAACTCTCGCGCCTACTTTTTCCTCTGATCTGCCGCAAGAAAAAAAAATTTTCAAACATCCCGTTTTCGCACCAAGGCCAGAGCTGCCTTCTTTAAAAAGTTTGCTCACTCTTTCTTACTCAGATGCCTTTGAAACAGAACTTTTGTTTACGCCTTTGGATGATGAGAAAGGATTTTTATTTGCCCTCACCCTCATTCCCCGCTCTGATCTTTCCTTGCCAAAACTGCGCCAGCACTACACATTTATTGTCGATCGCTCAAACTCGATGCAAAAAGAGCGCTTAGGAGCTCTTAAAAACGCGCTCGCCAAAGCTCTAGAAGCATTAAATTTAGAAGACAGTTTTAACATTATCGCTTTCGATAGCAAAGTAGATAAGTTTGCTGCAAGCCCTGTTCTCGCTACAAAAACAGCCATTCAAAGTGCAAAAGCCTTTGTCTATCAAATTCAACTCGGAAGTTTTTTCTCCACGCCTAATCTCTCCCGCCCTCTTTTTCTCGCAACACCCAATACCGTTGAGGAAAACAATCTTTACACCGCAATTCTTCTCTCTGATGGAGAAGCTCTTAAAAAAAATGCAGTGCGCTGGGAAGTGGGCGCTGAATGGACGCGCTATAACAATGGCAGGCTCGCTCTTTTCGCGATTGGATGCACAGAAGATGCCACAGGAGCCTCGCTTGAAGCCATCACGACTTTAAACCGAGGCAAGGCCTTATTTTCTTCTGCGAATCGGGGCGTTAAGCGCAAACTGTTGAAACTGATGCGCAGTCTTGCGCATCCGATTGTCACAGATCTTTCCATTCATACGATCTCAAATCATCCTGGAATGAAGATTGTTGTTTCCCCTTCTTCGGCAACACCCCTTTGCGCGCATGAGCCCTATGTCCTATTAGGAACCGTCGATCGGTTGGAGGATTTTATTCTTTTTGTCCAGGGAAGAGGAAAAAATTCTTGGATCAACATTAAAAAAAACATCTCTTTTGTCAACGCAAGACAGGGGGGAGTCGCTCTCAAGGCCCAATGGGCGCGCCATGAAGCTTCCCTTCTTTATGCACAA
>CAIPFQ010000029.1 GCA_903864395.1 uncultured Chlamydiae bacterium
TCTCTATCAATTTTTTTATTCAATTTTGTGATCGACGAGCGTCAGCGAGTTGATCCTAAAATTGTACAAAGTCGAGTTTTGGTATTCTTCAGTCAGCATGGCTCAAAAACATACATTATTGTTGAAAATTTTGCGAGGAAAATGCAGAGCTAAAAAATAATTTTTCCATTGAAAGCCACTTGTTATGAAGTCGGAGCAACGAAGGATGCTGACAAGGCATTGCTTTAGGGTCTTTTCCAATCCAGCGAAGGGCTTTTGATTCGTGAGAAATGCGGAACGGCTCATCACTGACAACTTGAAGCAAAAATCGAATATCGTAATGAAAGTGTTCAGATTCCTTCGTGTTGCCTGGGATCAAATGAATATCGAGATCAAAAATCTCTTCTCGCACAGCCACGATCGCTTGAATCCCAGATTCTTCTTGCGCCTCTCTGAGAGCAGAGACCAAAACATCGCTCTCTCCATCACAATGCCCTCCGAGCTGTAGCCATCGATTGAGTTTTGCATGATGGGTAAGAAGCGCGAGAGAACCTTCTTTATTCAAAAGCCAAGCCGACGCTGTCACATGCCCAACAGACAAAGATCTTTCAAAACAATTCTTATGAGCGTCCACAAAGCCAAGGGTTTTTTTCTTATATTCTATTTCAACAGGCTCTTTTGGAGAGTATCTATTTAAAAGATTTTTTAATTTATTTCTTTTCATCAAAACTCAACAATAGAATGATTGACATTAACATTTTTCCACCTTGAAAGATATGGAAAAATATCTTTTTCTAAAAACTCAGATACTTGTTCAGGAGCTCTTCCTATCAATGCTGAAATCGAGCTTACAGAGGCGATTTCCTCTTGATTCAAACCAAAACTCAGATCGGCCGCCACAGACATCACAAAATTTTTGAGAGGCTCCTTTGACAAAAGCCGCAGCTTTTCATGCAGCTCTTGTCGATCCCCTCCCTTTTTGACCGCCTGCATTAAAATATTTTCCATGATCATTGCAGGCATTTCCTGTTCGAGTCTCTCCAAGCAAGTTGTTGAAGATATTTGAAGATGAGAAAAAAGATGAATCAGCAAATTTAAAATCGCATCCACACCCAAAAAAGCCTCGGGTAAACAAATTCTTCGATTGGAAGAATCATCCAAAGAACGCTCCAACCACTGCGTAGCTAAAGTATAAGCTGGATTTTGGGCTAGGGAAATGACAAAACGAGAAAGTCCGCACACGCGCTCCGCATAAATCGGATTGCGCTTATACGGCATCGCCGAAGAGCCAACCTGAGAGGGGCTTTGCGATTCAAAAAGCTCGCCATCATGCGCCAGCAAACGAATATCCGTCCCAATTTTATGCGCGCTTGCCGCAAAAGAGGCAAATGCATGAAAGAGGTTGCAATCTATTTTTCTCGTATACGTTTGCCCTGCAATCGGAAGAATATTTGTAAACCCAAATTCTTTGGCAATCAAAGCCTCCATCGCGACGACTTTTTTAGAGTCTCCCTCAAAAAGAGAAAGAAAAGAGCTTTGCGTCCCCGTGGCTCCTTTTGCTCCTAAAAAAGAGAAATTTTCAAAAATCCTTTGCCAATCTTGCGCATCGAGAAAAAGATCCTGCAGCCAAAGACACGCCCTTTTTCCCATCGTTGTCGGTTGAGCGCTTTGAAAATGCGTATAACTCAAACAAGGCGTTTTTGCTTGGGCTTCAGCAAAAGAGGCTAACAATTTTATAGCCTGCGCTAACTTGCTCAAAAGCATTTGTAAAGCGGTTTTACATTGAATCAAGTCTGCGTTATCTGTCACATAGCAAGAGGTCGCGCCTAAATGGATAATAGGCTTTGCCTCAGGGCATTCCTCGCCAAAGGCATGGATATGAGCAAATACATCGTGTCGGAATTTTTTTTCATAGAGGGCGAATTTTGCAAAATCAAGAATCGGAAGCGCTTTTTCCATTTGCGCAATTTGGGTGTCGCAAATCGAAAGTCCCAAAGCCTTTTGCGCTTTGGCCAGGGCAATCCAAAGACGCCGAAAAAGAAGGATTTTGGACTCTTGCGAAAAGAGATAAGACATCTCTTCGCTCGCATAGCGCGCTGTAAACGCACTTTCATATTTTTGATGAAAAGAATCCACAGCTATATCAAATGTTGAATTTCAGCGAGAAGGTCTCGCAGCTCTTGTTTTTCTCCTCTTTTCAAGGAACAAAGAGGGTTTTTTAACAGACTCTGCGCTTTTTTCAAAGCGCTGAACACAGCATGAGAAAGCTCTGTCCCCCTCTTGTCCTCCTCAGATAAAGGAAACTCTTCTCGAATTTTTTGCAGAAGAACTTGTTTCGATTCGCCTTGATAGCTTTTCACGATTTCTTCTTTTCGATGCAAAGAACCTGAACGGCTTGCAAGGCTATAAATCACTTGGCGAGGCATCTGATCAATCAAAGAATGAACCGCAGAGGGCATCGCTGTATAAAACTCATAATACTGAAGAAAGTTATAAGGGGTTTGCCGATTGCCATAGGTAACATAGAGCCATGCGGTAAACGCCCCTTCTTTATATTTTTTAAGCAGAGTTTGCGCCCTCTTAATTCTTTCCCCATGCAAAATAACGGCCTGGTTTGCAATCGCCTTTACTTCCGATGTAATCGCCGAGAGCAACTCGACATCGGCTTCAACATCAAAAGAGGCGTCTTCCCGATATTCCTCTAAGATCGATTGAACCCTGTTTTTTTCTGACGCATTCAGTGGAGCCACGCGAAAAACGCCCGAAAAACTCGAAAGATCCCCCTTGTTCGCTTTTTCGACAAGAGCTGCCATTTTTTGCGATGGATCTGATTTCGACGCAAAGCGTCTTTGCAACAAATTATTGAATTTCGACATCATCTAAGTCCTCATCAGTATCTCAGCGGCTAGGGACTTGTAATCGATCGCTGCCCGCGCCCCTGGCGCCGTCTCAAAGATCGGTTTCCCATAAATTGTCGCCTCAGATACTGCGATATCGCGCCTCACTTTTGCTTGCAAGAGTTTTCCTGGAAATGTTTGTTATATTACTTTTAAAAAAGCATCATTGCTTTTGCCCCGAGGATTCCAAAAAGATAAAGAAACCCCCAGAATTTTTGTTCCATGCCTTTCTGAAATATTATTAATAAAAAGAGAGAGCCGCTGCAATCCTTTCACGCTATAAAATTCAGGCGTCGCGCAAACCAGCGAATGATTCGAAGCGATAAGCGACGACTCCGTTAGCCAACAAAGAGAGGGCGGTGTATCGATCAAAATAAAATCATAGGGAAGCTCGCGAAGAATTTCTTTGAGCCGCTCATGAGAATATCGGTCCGCCGCAAGGGCGCCAGACACTTCCACCCTCTCCAGCCATGTATCGGCGGGGATAATGTGCATCCCTGGAACGCAAGTCGTTAAAATAACTTCTTGCAACGTCTTTTCCCCTTGGAGCACAGGCGCGATGCTATCTTGCTCATCTGGATCAAATCCAAGGCCCGTTGTGAGATTCGCCTGCGCGTCAAAGTCGATCAAAAGCACCTTTTTCTGATGAAAAAGAGCCAGAGCAGAACCGAGATGAAGGGACGTCGATGTTTTTGCCGTCCCCCCTTTAAAACTACTCACAGAAATGATCTGCATGAAATAAATCTCCTTAAGGCGCTGTTGAGTAAGGAGACATTAAAGCTCTCTCCTCTTTCTCTTTTATGACTTTAGCAAGAAAATCAGAAATGTCAACTGCGCCATGAACAATATTGTCCCGCGTGCGCAAAGACGCCGTATTTTCTTCGATCTCTTTATCCCCAACCGTCAGCATGTAATTCGTTTTCAAAAGCTGCGCATCGCGTACCTTTTTTCCCATCGATTCACTACTCTCATCCACATCGCACACAAGCCCCCGTTTTCGGATTTTTTCCGCAAGCGCATGGGCGTAAGGCGCGTGGCGATCCGCGATCGTGAGAATTTTTACTTGATATGGACTAAGCCAAAGAGGAAACTTTCCAGCAAAATGTTCTACAAGAATCCCAAATAACCTTTCCAAAGAACCAAAAATCGCTCGATGCAACATTACAGGACGCTTATGCTGCCCATCGCTATCGACATACGTGAGATCAAATTTTTCTGGCAGCGCCATGTCGAGCTGAACCGTTCCACACTGCCAGTAGCGCCCAATGGCATCGCGAATATGAATGTCAATCTTAGGGCCGTAAAAAGCGCCATCCCCTTCATTAATTCGATACGCATGCCCCCAAGCATCGAGAGCCCCTTTTAAGCCATTCGTCGCATTTTCCCACTCAGCGTCCGAGCCAATCGTTTTAGATTTTTCTGGCCGCGTCGAAAGCTCAAGGCGATAAGGAAGACCAAAAGTGGAGTAAATTTTATCGGCAAATTGCAAAATCTGCAAAATTTCCTCTTGGATTTGGTCGGGGCGCATGAAAAGATGCGCGTCGTCCTGATGAAAGCTGCGCACACGAAACAGGCCATTGAGAGCCCCTGACGCTTCAAAGCGATGCACGTGACCGATTTCAGCCACACGCAAAGGCAATTCTCGATAGCTATGAATCTGGCCGCGATAAAACAACATACAGCCGGGACAATTCATCGGCTTAATCGCAAACTCTCTCTCCTCTACCCTCGAAACATACATATTCTCTCGATAATGAAACCAATGACCGGACCTTTCCCACAGCTCCTGGCTCATCATCATCGGCGTTTTAATCTCTATGTAATTAGCCGCTTGAAGGGCTTCTCGCAGAAAATCCAAAAGACGGTTCCAAATAATCAGCCCTCTCGGATGAATAAAAGGCATGCCTGGGGCCTCTTCCTTGAAAGAATAAAGATCGAGCGCGATGCCAAGAGCCTTATGATCCCTTTTTTTCGCCTCTTCCAGAAATTGGAGATACTCCTTCATCTTTTTTTTATCGGGAAAAGAAACGCCATAGAGGCGCGTGAGCATCTCTCTTTGCGCATCGCCACGCCAATAGGCACCAGAAATTTTTAAGAGCTTAAACGCCTTAACTTTATTGAGACTCGGCAAATGAGGCCCTCGACATAAATCAACAAATTCTCCTTGAGAGTAGGAGGAAATAGGCTCATCGGAAAATCCATCAATCAGCTCGCATTTAAAAGGGTTGTTGGCAAAAGCCTCTCTCGCCTCTTTCTTTCCCAAAAGCTCTCGTCTCTCGGGCTTCAGATTCTCAGAGAGAATTTTTTCCACTTCTTTTTCAATTGCAGGAAAATCTTGATCGGAGATCGAAAGATTGCCAAAGTCGTAATAAAACCCTTGTTCAATGGCAGGGCCAATTGTGGGTTGCGCTGCTGGCCATAGGCGAAGCACCGCTTGCGCAAGCACATGAGCGGAGCTGTGCCAAAAAACCTCTTTCCCTTTTGGATCCTCAAAGTTGAGAAAAACCAGAAAATCCCCCTCGTGAAGAGGGGCGTTGAAGTCGACAAGTTTTTCATTCAAAGTCACCGCCACCGCTTGCTCTGGGGCGCTAAGATGGAGCTGCAGAGCCACATCTCTAGGCGTGCTTCCTTCAGGAATTTCGATTTCTTTACCGTTCGCTTTGATTCTCATACCCACCTCGTTGAAGCCGATCATTGTACAAGATCTTCCATGGAAAGGCAATAGCCATTCAAAACTTGTTTTTTAGGCCATTTCCATGTATGCACCAAAATATCCATGATCGTCAAAACTCTTTTGCTTACCTCCATCGCAGCTTGTCTCCATGCCGCTCCTGTAGGCAATGCAGCAGCTCCCAGGCTCATTCAAGACGGGCTTGTCTGCCCCCAATGTCTTTGGATCGATGGCAGGATCGGATACGAAGGAGACTTCGTCTTCGACGGAAATCTTCAACAAACCGCCACAAACTCTGGCTGTGTCGATACATTTCAGCAATATACGAATAGCGCAAGCGCAACGCTCAATGTATGTGATCGGCTCGATCTCTTCGGAGTTTTTGGCTCTTCGCGCGTCTCAGCCGATTGGCGCTTCAAAAACGATAATGCGATCACTCGAATTCAGATAGAAACCCTTTATCATTTTTTATGGAGCGTTGGGGCTCGGGGCCTCGTTGCAGAATGGAGTCAGGTCTGTTTTTCCTTGGGAGGGAGCTATTCTTTTTGCTCTTACCCCCCTTCTTTGGCAGCAATAAACGGCACCCCCATGCAGGATCTATCCAATACGGGTCTTCGTTGGCGGCAGTGGCAGGCAGATCTCACTTTTTCCTACAACATCGAATTGCTTACCCCTTACTTAGGTCTAAAATATTCAAACACAGAAGCCAGGCTTGGCACCTTCGCCGAACCGATTGCCCCTGGCTCTTTAGGATCGAATACATTTCAAAATAGAAATCCAGTCGGTCTCATTATTGGATGCTCTCTTTCCAATGGAAAATATTTCATGCTTAATATCGAAGGACGCTTCATCGATGAGGATGCTCTCACCCTCTCGGGCGATGTAAGGTTTTGACAGAAATTAGCAGGTTCGGCTACTATCTGACCCTTTCTATCTTATGGAAAGGTCTTATATGTTAAAAATTTTTCGTAAAATTTCTTTTTTCCTCTGCAGTGCGCTTCTTTGTTCGAACCACGTTTTTGCCCAAGCAGGCGATGTTCAATTCAATGATAAAACAGATTCAGAATCCAAAGAAATGGACGCTTTGCGCAGGTGGTTGCGCGATAAGCGTTTTGTCACTATGAAGGAAATTGGCGGAGATCTCTCTATCAGCGGAGATGTCCGGACTGAATTTCAGGCGACCAACGAGCGCTCGAACGGAATTCAGCAGAGAAATAATTCTCAATTCGTGCCAGGAGTGCCGAACAAACCAAAGCCTATGTATGCATGGGATGTCGAGGTCAATCTCATCATCGATTATCGCACAGACAGGACCTGGGCAACAGCAAAGCTCGAATTCGATAACGACATGGGACTGCGCAGCGGGACTGTCAATAATATCCGCTTAGAAAAAGCCTATCTCGGCGGGCGAATTGTGCCTGGAGACACGCTCACCATCGACGCTGAAATTGGAAGGCGCAATCTAAGCAACGTGTTCGATTCTAAAGTGGAATTTGGCTCTCTTTTTGACGGCATTCTTTTTCGCTTTAGCAAAGCCTTTGACTCCATTGGCGATTACTACTTTAATACAGGAGCCTTTCTCATTGACGATATCACCAATCACTATGGTCTGGTTGGGGAAATGGGTGCTCTCGGAATTGCAAACACTGGAATGAACTTAAAATATTCCCTCATTGACTGGTATCGCCCAGGAGGCGAAGGCGCGACAGGAAATACTGCGCTGCAAACGGCATTGATTAATCAACGCTATCGCTTTTTAGTCTCTCAATTTCTCGCTTACTACCAAATGTACCCTGAATGGATTTATAAAAAACTCATCAAAATTTATGGAGCCGTTTTGACGAACCACTTAGCTCTCAACTCTTCCATAGTCGATAACACGCAAATCATTCCAACAGGCGGACAAAAAGCAAATTGGGCCTCTTATATTGGAGTCTCTATTGGGCTTGTAAAAAAACAAGGAGACTGGGCACTCGATGCGAGCTATCAATGGGTCCAAGCACAAGCAGTTCCAGACTTTGATTGCCTTGGGATTGGAAGGGGCAATGCAATAGGCAGTGGACTTTATACAGTCAATGCCAACGGCTCAGGGGGGGCAACGACCCAAAAAACGGCAGGCGGAAATACAAATTTCCAAGGATTTGAAATTGACGGTCTTTATGCCATAACAGATAATCTCGTTGTGGAGCAAAACTTTAAGTATTCAAATACACTCAATACTAATATCGGTCCCAACGAAAAACTCCGTCAATATGAGATAGAGTTCATTTACGGATTCTAAAGTCACTTTAGGTCCTATATAATGTTAAACTATCTATTTTTTTTGAAAGATCACCACATATACATTTCGATATGATAAAAATTAAGGTCAATATAGGCGCAATCAGAGAACCAAATGCAATATATAACATTTTATGGCCTCTACATTCCCTTTTCTTACGGAAATAATAGAAACAAACGCCGATAATTTGAATAATAGCAGTTGCAACATCAAATATCGAGCCAATTACTAATAATAAACATTTTCCAAACAGGAGAACTTTAGAATCTTCCTTCCAGGCAGAGTCAGAATTCTGTGAGTCTCCTGGATGAACTAATTCGGAAACCCCCATTCCCGAGTTGTTTGAAACAATTAACGTAATCATACAACA
>CAIPFQ010000030.1 GCA_903864395.1 uncultured Chlamydiae bacterium
GGCAAAGCCGTGGTTTTGCGCGGTGAGGATGGCTCGGTCGTTTTTTAGATCGAGGCATGGATGGTTTTGTCCTCGATGGCCGAAAGTAAGTTTATAGGTGGAAGAGCCGATCGCAAGAGCCATGAGCTGAGCGCCCAAGCAAATGCCGAAGGTGGGCTTCTTTTTTTTCAGTGCTTTTTGCAAGATGGCGATCGTCTTTGTGGCGATTGCTGGATCGCCTGGCCCATTTGAGATAAAAAGAGCATCGAAATCTTCTTCAGAATAATCAAAGTCATAGGGAACTTGACGCAAGTCGAGAGGAAACTGTTTTAAGCTGCGCAAAATATTTTCCTTCACTCCACAATCGACAATAATGACTTTTTTTGTTCCCTGCCTCAATTGTTTCGGTTCTTGACAGCTTACTTTCGCAAGAAGATTTTCGGTGTTTGGATCAAAAAAATAAGAGAGCGTTTTGGCTTGAGAAATAGCGCCGAGCTGCGCTCCATTTTTCCTGAGATGTTTTGTCAAAGCCCTTGTGTCAACGCCTGAAAGACAGGGAATTTTTTCTTGTTTGAGCCATTCGAGAAGAGTTTGTTTTGATTCTCTGTGCGATGCGTGAAGGGCGATGTCTCCTAAAATCACGCCACTCACTTGAATTTTTCCCGATTCCCAAAAAGCCTCAACAGGCACTCCATAATTGCCGATGAGCGGATAGGTAAAGACGAGGATTTGCCCTGCGTAGGAGGGATCGGTCAGAGACTCTACATAGCCGGTCATCCCTGTGGTAAAAACAATTTCTCCAAAATAAGGATCTGTTTGCCAGTCGGGAGCTAGACCGGGGAAACACTCTCCGGATTGTAGAATCAGATTCGCTGGGATCATCATTGGTTTTTCGCGATTCTATTGAATTGTTACGAAAAAAACAAGAGCTTCTATGAGGAAAGCTGCCACTTTTTGAGAAGGGCTTCGAGCTTTTTCTTCTTTTTTAAGACGGTAATGCTCTGATTAAATTCGCGCAAAAGTTTTGGTTGAGAGTCTTTTAAGACAATGAGATGGAGCCCTGCGTGATCGAGAGGCTCGCCACTGATTTTGAGTTTACCTGTAAATAAGTCGCGCACATAGCTTGTGGCAGGCAATTTTGCGAGCAAGGCTCCGTCGACATCTCCATTAGAAACAGACTCTAGTAACGAGGGGATGGAGATGTATTGGCGTACGATGATCCCTTCATGGTTTTGCAAAATGAGGATCGAGGGGTCTCCTGAAAGAACGCCGACTTGCTGTTCATTGAGTTGACTGAGGTGAGAAATAGGAGAGCCTTCTGGGACAATGAGAACAGACCCGCAATCGAGAAAGTTTTGGGAAAAGTCGTATTGAGCCAAATTAAAGTTGTAGGGGGCAAGGGAGGAAATGACGGCCTGATAGCGCCCCTGTTTCATGTCCTGCATTAGTGCGCTCCAATTCGCTGGAACACGCTCAAATTCAATGCCTGTTTGCTTGCTAATTTCGAGAAGTAGCTCTTCCACAAACCCATTTGCGTAAGGCTCTAGAGCTCCAAAATCATTGAGATGCCATTCTGCGTCGACGCCAATTTTTATCATGGCGCTGCGCTTTTCTTTGGGGGGTGTGGAGCATCCATGAAAAAAGAAAGAGAAAAAAATGAGGAGAAGGGCTGTGCGGAACATGCTGCAATTATACAGGAAAGTGTTTTTCGAGCAAGCAGAGGAACTTTTGAACTACAAAATAGGGCTTGTTCACCTGTACAGGGAAAACTTTCGATCAAGCAGACAAGGTAATTAGCTAACCCAAGTTCAGTGACCTCCTCTATAAGGAATCATAAAGTCGAGCCAATTCGGCACTACAACTTGAACTTATAAAATTGTTTTACGTGCTTGTAAAATTCGTGCC
>CAIPFQ010000031.1 GCA_903864395.1 uncultured Chlamydiae bacterium
AGAACTTAAGAATGGGTACACAGACACGATCCAGAATCTTGACAACACGATCTTAAATAACGAAAAAACGATCAAAGATAGTAACAGTGAGATTATAAATCCTAAAGATATTTTAGAAAAAGCAAAAAAAAGAACAGGCGATTACTCACTCATAAATGAATCTATAAAAGTTAATAAAATAAAATCAACCGATCAAAACAACAACCAGCCAGATCTCAGTATTAAAAGTGTTCATGGAGATTCACGAAACGGTATTATTAAAAACTCAGAACGAGTAAAAACAACATTTTATATTAAAGACAAAAACAAAACATACGAAGTAACAATTTACGCAAAACACAGTATAGAAGAAAAATCAGACGAAGAGAAAGCAATTAAAGAAACTATAAAACAATATATTTTGCCACAAAAAAGGGAAGGAAAAGAACTAAACATAAGGATCACTCATGGGGATACTACAGCTTCCTGGGGTATTCCCGATCACGAGATCGAGCTTGCCCATGAAGCAAGAGCTGCGCGAGCGCTTCGCACATTGCTCGATTCCGAGAAGGCCGAGTCGTCGAGCCTCAACACACTCAACAACAACTTGAAGCCGTTAAACGCTCCTGATGCACTACGAGAAAAACAGCCAAACCAAAAAAAATCAGTAACAGTACAGGATTTAACACAAAATGTGTTACCATTTCTTGGTATAGAAGTTAAAAACACAACTTACGCCAGAATCTGTGAAAATAATAAGTTGTTTTACTGGATCATGGATAGCAAGACACAAGCAGCAGAATACACAGAAAAAGCTTGGCTGAAGATTTTAAGAGACAATAGTATAGGATTTCTCTACGAAGCGAGTGACATAGAAAAAATGGGATAAAAAAACTAGGTGGCACTCGGATTTGAACCGAGGGTGGGGGCTTTGCAGGCCCCTGCCTTACCACTTGGCTATGCCACCGAAGTCGTTAAGTAGACTGTCGAAAATCGTAGCACATTCCCCATTTTAAGAAAACCCCCTCCCCAAAAATTGACACTTTAGGCAAAGTCCCATAAAAAGCACCCAAGGCAACGAAATGAGCCTCCCCCCTAAAACCATCCTTTTTGATCAAAAAGCCCTAGCCGCTTTAACGTACGGCATTAGCCAAGTTGTAGAGATCGCCGCTATCACTCTAGGACAGATCCAACACAGCCCCCACAACAGCGCGACGCAATCACAGATTACAAGCGATGGCTCTCAAATCGCCCAAAATATCACCCCCCAAAACCCTCACGAAAATCTCGGGGCTTCTATGGCCAAGGAGATGGCTGCAAAAATCAGAGAAACCACAAAAGACGGCTCGACGACAGGCTTGCTCTTGTTGCGCGCGCTCGTCGTTGAGGGAGGGATAAAAATTGCCACAGGAAAAAAACCAAAAGCCCTCAATCTCGGCATGGAAAAAGCACTCGAGGCCCTTCTCAACGAACTAAAAAAAAACCTCAGCAGCCCCATAAGGACTCTGATAGAAATAAAAAATATCGCCAAAAGTCTAACAAATGACCCCTTAGAATTTAACCAAGAAGTGGAAACCCTCCTTGAAAAGTGTTGGGACGAAAGAGAGAAAAAAACAGCCTTTATCCTTGAAGAGAGCGAAACACAAAAAACCACCTTCAAACACTACAGAAGCATAAATTTTAATCAAGGCTACACCAGTCGCTACTTTTGCACCCATCCAGAAAAATCTCTGGCCATCCTAAAAAATCCCCTCATTTTCATCACCGATCAAAAAATACGGTCTGCGCAAGAAATTTTCCCCCTACTGCAAACAATTGCCGAAACAAACCAAGAACTTTTCATCCTCGCAGACGATATTGATGAAGAAGCTCTTTCTACCCTCATCTTCAATACGCTCAAAAACTCCCTCATAAAAGTTGTTGCCGTCAACGCACCCTATCGCAATGAAGGAAAAAAAGAATTTTTGCAAAAGATCGCCAGCCTCACAGGAGCTAACATTCTTTCCGAAAAAAAAGACTTTTCCCTCAACGCAATGCATCACGAATATTTAGGGAGAGCCGCACAGGTCATCGCAACAAAAAACAAAACAACCCTTTTTTTAGACTCTAGCTCCCCTCACAAAAATCTCCACGAATCCTCTGTCATCATCCAGATCGGAGCTGCCACGGCCTCCGAGAAAATGCAAAAAAAAGAACTCTTTGAAAAAATACTCATCCTCATCACAGCCGCTCTAGAAGGCGGCGTTGTTCCTGGCGGAGGTGCTGGACTCCTCCACGCAGCGCAAACGTTTGCTCTCCCAAAACTTTCGAAAGAAGAACTGGATGGCGCAGAGCTTCTGCGTAAAGCCTGCGAGGCTCCTTTCCGACAAATCGTTCAAAATACAGGAAAAAATCCCTCTGCCACCCTCCAAGAGGTTTTGGCAAAGGGAAAACATTTTGGATTCAACGCAGTCAGTGAACAGGTGGAAAATATTTTCGAAGCTGGGATCATAGATCCTGTAACAATTGTGGAAAATAGCCTCCGCCACGCCGTATCCATGGCAAGCAAAGTTTTGCTCACAGACACTCTCATTGCCTAAGGGCTCGTAAGCAAAATAAATGTTGCGTTTCCGCAAAGCCAGCACTTCAGATTTGCACCAGGCAACGCTAGCGGCGAAGCAGGCCATGTGTCTGCACATGGTCGATGCAGCCGGGTGCAAAGGTCAAGATGCTGGCTCAGCGGAAATGTAACAGTTATTTGCTTACGAGCCCTTAGGGACTGTGAAATAATAAAATGAACAATTCGACCTACGCAAAATCCTCTGTTGACTTTTCTCCGCAATTTGTTATCATGCCTATGCGCGTGTTTCTGGAGCTGCTCTCGATGCTTATCTCAAAATTCTTCGACCCAAAAAACGACTTCGCCTTTAAAAAGGTGTTTGGCACTGAAAAAAATAAAGACATCCTGATTGAATTCATTAACGATCTGATAGTATTTAAAGACAATGTTAAGATAAAATCTGTCGAATTCCTCCCTTCGCTTTTAGAGCCCGAGGCGCGTGCGAAAAAAACCAGCGTCGTGGATGTTTTATGTAAAGATGATGAGGGTCGATTGTATGTCGTCGAAATGCAAGTCGCCTCACAAAAAGAATTCGTAAAAAGAGCGCAATACTACGCTGCAAAAGCTTATGTTTCTCAGGCTAAAGAAGGGGATGAATACAAAAAACTTCAGGAAGTGGTCTTCCTCGCGATTACAGATTTTGTCATGTTTCCAAAAAAAAGCCGATATAAGTCAGATCATATTATTTTAGATAGAGAAGATGGAGCGCATGACTTACAAGATTTTTCATTTACATTTTTAGAGCTTCCTAAATTTAATAAAGAAATTTCGGAACTCTCTTCTAGACTTGAAAAATGGGCTTATTTTTTCAAACATGCAAACCACACTTCTGAAAACGATCTGCCTCGCATCGTAGGCAATGATTCTATCATTCAAAAAGCTTACGAAGAACTCAACTTTTTAACATGGAGTGAAGCGGAACGAAATACCTACGAAAGTTTTTTAAAAGCCGATAAGGATCAGCGAGCCATTTTTGAAAAAAAATTCGATGAGGGATTTGGTGAGGGATTCGACAAGGGTGTCAACTCTGAGAGAGAAAAAACAAACGCTGCGCTCGCTACCCTCGAAGCAGAAAGAGCAAAAATTCATGCACAGCGCGTCCAACAAGTCAAGTTAATGCACAAAAGAAAAATGGATCCAGCAGAGATTTCTACTTTCACGGGATGTTCTCTTGAACAAGTTGAAACAATTATCTCTCAAGAACAGCTTTTCTTTCCGTGAACAAGATCGCCATCCTCCCAGCCCCAGGCATCGGAGACGCTATCCTCTTCCAATCCGCCGCCCAAGGTTTTTTCAACCAAGGGCATGAGCCCTCCATGTTCACCCCACACATCCACTCCTTCGGCTCTTGGTTGCCTCTTCCAGCAAAACAACTCCCCACTCTCCATCTCACCAATATTGAAGAGATTTTAAGCCCCTATGACCTCATTATTCTTCAACACGACAATAGCCCGCTCTCCTTCGAGGTGAAAAAACTACAAAAATCCGTTTTCACTCTCTATGGAGCTCACGTCCCCTCCAAACACGGAGTTTTAGACAAAAAAAGGGATTTTGTTTGCGATCCCTCCCTCTCTATGGTCGAAAACATTTGCAACGCCTGCCTGCACTTCTTTGACTGGCGCGCTCCAGTGCCAGAAATAAACCCTCCCAAAGATCTCATCCATCGGCGCTTTCGCCAAAGAATCGCTATCCACCCCACAGCGTCCTCTCCAGATAAAGCCTGGCCGCGCGAAAAATACCTCCGCATAGCCACTCTTTTGAAGAAAAAAGGATTTGAGCCTATCTTTACCGTAGCCCCCCACGAAAAAAACTCTTGGAAAGCCCCCCTCTTTCCCACTCTCGGCGATCTCGCCTCCTTCCTCTACGAATCAGGAGCTTTTATCGGCAATGATTCAGGCACTGGTCACCTCGCCTCCCTGCTTCGCATCCCCCACCTGACCATCGGTGGCAACGGACTCCAAATGCCGCTTTGGA
>CAIPFQ010000032.1 GCA_903864395.1 uncultured Chlamydiae bacterium
AGGGGTTAAAAACCCCTGCCTGGTTTAAATAATCGCCCAGTTCGACCATAGGTCGAACGTCCGGGGGCAAATAGCCAAGGCAGGCAGCCAACAAAAGCTGCAAAGTCGAGAATATAGCAAAAAGGCTCGATAGGTGTCAAAAAACAATTACTTTTGTAGAAAAAGCAAATCCTTGAGAATATTCACAGCTTCGAGATACTGCAAATCGCCCTGGCTAAAGAGATCGACTTGCAGGGAATCAAAGTTTTCCGCCTCAATGTCTGCCAAGAATTTCTGATATGGCTTATTCCCCTGGATGCGCGCCTCTGAGTTGCCCTTGAGACGCTCAAGGAGAGGCGCGTAAGAAAAAAGTCGCGGCTGCAATTGATTCCGATAACTCGATCCCAAAGCGAGCCTCTGAAAAGCCGATACATCGGATAAATCGTCTTCAAAGCTCGGCTCGATTGAGTCATTGGCTAATGGAAATTTTGAAAACTCTTCGCCGATATCAATCTTTGATAAAATCCCCGGAACCACAATATCAGAAAAAACACCCTGAAGCTGCGGGCTTCTGCCCGATACCGTATAATATCTGCCCCGCGTCACCTTATACTCTCCTTGCGGATTCACTTTAGGCTGATGGGTCGGATCCAAAGTAAAGGTCTGAAAAGAGCCTTTGCCAAAGGTACGCGCATCTCCCACCACAATCGCTCGCCCATAATCTTGCAAAGTCTGCGCAACAATTTCAGCCGCAGAAGCAGAAGCGCGATTCACAAGCACAACCAAAGGGCCATCCCAAGCAGTTTTTCCCTCGGTCTCCCGCAACCTTTGCACCCTTCCCGCGTGATCCTTGATCGACACCACAACACCCTTAGAAATAAACAACCCCGTCACAGACACCGCTTGCGTCAGCAACCCTCCGGCATTACCCCGTAAATCCAAAACAACACCCTTGAGGTCGCTCTCCGACCGAATTTGTTCCAAAGCCTTGCGCATATCTTGCGCCGAAGAATAAGAAGGATCTTGATAAAAAGAAAACAGACGCAGCGTCGCAATAGATCCATCTCCAAAAGGCTCTTTGAGCACCTCTAAGCGAGACTCCTCAAGAACAATTTCCCCCCGCACCAAATCAATCGTCAAAACCTCTCCATCCCGTAACACAGTCAAAGAAACACTCGTGCCCTGCTCTCCCCGAATCATTTCCACCGCTTCCGTAATCTCCAAGCCCACAATAGGCTCTTGATTAACAGCCAAAATTTTATCGTGAATGCGCAAGCGCATATTTTGAGAAGCTGGGCTATTTTCTATGATACGCACCACGCTCAATCCATCGAGATCGTCGCGAAGCTGCACCCCAATGCCAAAAAGACGCTGCTGCACTTGAATCATAAATTGATTCGCCTCATTCTGAGTAAAATAATTCGTGTGAGCATCCAAGGCTGCGGCAATCGCCTTCATGACATAAACCAAAACCACTTTGGAACGATCTCCCGCTGAGTGCCCTATGAACTCCGATTCTCGATGGAGCCGCCTTTTTTCTAAACGCTGGAGAAACTTACCAGGCCCCTCATTCGAAAATTTATCGGCACTTCCAAGTTGCAAGGCTCGAATACGAAGACAACGCAGTCGCAAATCCTCTGGAGTGTCTGCCCATGCCATCTCCTTAAACTCTTCGCTGCGAACATCGGAAGGAAGAGCCAAGGACAAAATTTCCGCTTCCACCTCCCCCCTGCGCTCAATGGCCATCAAGAAAAGAGCATGGATCTTCTGAAATAACGTAAAATCAGCCGTTTTAAAACCCAAGA
>CAIPFQ010000033.1 GCA_903864395.1 uncultured Chlamydiae bacterium
AGGGGTTAAAAACCCCTGCCTGGTTTAAATAATCGCCCAGTTCGACCATAGGTCGAACGTCCGAGGACAAATAGCCAAGGCAGGCAGCCCACAAAAGTTGCAAAGTCGAGATGTATATAGAAGACCTATTAAAATAGCAAACTTTCCCCTAAAAAAATTGCGCTATGAGAAAATTGGCTATTGCGAAAAAGATTTCATTTCCTGCAAAATAGGATGCGGTGAACTAAGGAGTTTCGAAATGCGTCGTTCCATTTGTTATTGCGAGCCCAGCGCGGCTTTAGCTGGAGAAACTTCAACATGGAAGTTCATATACACTACAGCGAATCATTTGCCTAAGGGCGCGAAAATTCGTTTCGATATGGAAAGTCGAGGGCGTGCCATAGATTGGCAGGTGCCTCATACAAATCTCAAAGACAAAAAAAATCTCATTTGGCTTGAAATCCCAGGGCATAAAGATCCTATCGCCGCAGTGCAAACACAAAATACACAAGCGTCCGCAGCCATGTACGTCTTTACAATTCCCTTAGAAATGAAGCCTGGCGACAGTTTTTCTATCCATTTGAATGCAAGTCCTTGTCAAAAACTTGTCCAAAGAAAAAAACCTTTCCCCCTTTTCATCGACCCCAAAGGAAAAGGAGAGTTTAAGGATCCTGAAACTTTTCACCTCGATGTTCGTGGCAATCAGCTGGCCGCATTGAGAATCCTAGCTCCCTCGGTTGTCAATCGCAATAAACGATTTGATGTGATCGTCCGATTTGAAGATATTTTTGGAAACCTCACTGCAAACGCCCCCGAAGGAACCTTGATCGATCTCTCTTATCAGCATCTCAGAGAGAATTTAAATTGGAAGCTCTTTGTCCCAGAAACAGGGTTTATTGCTTTGCCTAATTTATACTTCAATGAACCAGGTGTTTATACCATCCAGCTACGCAACCTGAAGACAAATCAAACTTTTTTTTCGCCCCCGATCAAATGTCTTTCAGAAGGATCTCTCAATCTTTACTGGGGCATCCTCCACGGAGAATCGGATCGAGTAGACGCGACGGAAAGCATTGACGCGCTTTTGCGCCATATCCGCGATGATAAAGCGCTGCAATTTTATTCCCTATCTCCTTTCGATAGCGAAGAAGAAACCTCAAATGATCTATGGAAATCAATTTCTCAGCACATTGCCGAGTTCAATGAAGACGAACGATTTGTCGCCTTCGCAGGATTTCAATGGCTCGGAGAGCCAGGCGAAGAGGGTCTGCGCCACTTTGTGTATGCAAAGGATGGCAAACCTATTTTAAGAAAGAAAGACACGAAAAACAATTCTTTAAAAAAGATCTTCAAAACAAATAATCCCAAGGAAATGATTGCCATTCCTAGTTTCAGCATGGGAAAAAAAACACTTTATAACTTTGAAGATTTTAATTTCGATTTTGAACGAGTCGCAGAAATTTACAATGCTTGGGGATCGTCTGAGTGCACAGAAAAAGACGGGAACCTTCGCCCGATTAAGGGAGATAAGCGCACGATTGCGGAAAGTAGCGAAGGCTCTTTAGTAAAAGCGCTCAATCGAGGGCGCAGATTTGGGTTCGTAGCGGGTGGCTACGACGATCGCGGATGCTATAGAGACTGCTTTAGTTCGGGCCAGTCGCAGTATTCCCCTGGGCTTACGGCTATTTTAGCAAAGGCGCACACGAGGACCTCTCTAATCGAAGCGCTTCAAGCGCGCTCTTGCTATGCGACGACGGGGGAAAGAATGATTCTTGGTCTGCATTTAGCTGGATTTCCTATGGGATCGGTCATTGACACGAAAACACGCCCTGGCCTTGAATTCAATCGCCATATAACAGGCTATTGCATAGGCACTAAACCTCTTGCTGAAGTGTCTCTCATTCGCAATGGAATCGTGCTGAGCAAGATTCCTTTTAAAGAAAACCTCTGCGAATTCGAGATCGATGATAAAGATGTTTTAGGCTCTGTTGTTCTAGAATCATCCAACGAACAGCCCCCTTTTGCCTACTACTATATCCGGGCGATTCAAGAAGATGGGCACACAGCGTGGAGCTCCCCTATTTGGGTTGATCTCACGCTGCGCACTGTCTCTTTGCCCATAAAAAAAGGGAAGAAGAAGACGACTGAAGACTAGAAACAGTCAATTCACTATGGATTGGCAAGATTGCGATGGTACGCCCCTTTTACATGATGGGACTGCATTTCGCGCGATGCTTTTAAAATACGCACCCCCTTTTCAATATGGTCAGGCATATATTTATCAAAAATGAGCTGAGAGCCTTGTTTTGTCTTTACCCCTCCAGCCATCAAGGGCAAATCCGACACGAGAAGAAGGGCTCCTAGCGTTAGCTTTCTTTTATAACTTGCGATAAACAGAGTCGCGCACTCCATTTCAATGCCCTGTGCTTTTGTTCCTTTCAGGCGCGTTTTAAATTCTTCATTGAACTCCCAAAAGCGCATGTTTGTCGTATAGGTAATGCCAATGTGATACACGGCTTTCTCTTCATCGAGAACGCGCGTCACCGCCCGCTGCATTAAAAAATTTGCCAGCGCAGGGACTTCTTGAGGAAAATAAAAATCGGACGTGCCCTCCCCCCGAATCGCTGCAATAGGGACAAGGTACTCCCCGACCTGATAACGCCGTCTCAGCCCTCCGCACATTCCTAAAAGAACGCTCGAGCGAATCGGAAGAAAAGAGCAGACATCGACAACGAGAGCCGCTGCAGGAGATCCTATTTTAAAATCCAGAATACTCACACCTTCCTGGGGACAGTGAGCCACTTTAAACATAGAGCCTTCAAAGATTTCGACCTTTCTTGTTTGTGCAAAATAATCGACATACTTAGGAAAGTTTGTTAAAATAAGGTTTGAACAAAATTGTTCAACGGCACAACCCGAGTAGCGCTCGAGCGTCTGTCTTGCAATATCAGCTTCTTGAGGATGAGTTTCCATGAGACGTCATTATAACAAAATACCCTCTCTACCGCAATCCCCAAACGGAAGACTTCCAGGATAAAAAAGAGAAAATTGCCCAAAAGAGCTCTTTGAGATATACTAAGGGCTCGTAAAACAATAAAGAGAGCAAGGATATTTTCATGTCATCACTGAGTACCAACGAAATTCGCATCGGCATGAAAGTCGAGGTCGATAAAGAGCCTTGGCTGATCATTTCCAATGAATTTGTAAAGCCAGGAAAAGGCAACGCTTTCAATCGCATTAAAATGAAAAACATGATCACAGGCCGAGTTGTTGAGCGCACCTATAAATCTGGAGACAAGCTCGACATAGCGGACATTGAAGAGGCGCACATGCGCTACCTCTATAAAGAGGCCGATGGAGCCGTATTTATGGATGAAAAAACGTTTGATCAAATCACAATGTCGAATGAGATCATCGGAAGCAATCAGCAATGGCTCATGGAAGAAATTATCTACCAGGTCGTTTTTTATAAAGGCGAGGTCATTGAGCTTGTCCCTCCAACTTTCATGGAAATGAAGATTCTAGAAACATCCCCTGGTCTCCGAGGCGACACATCGGGGCGCGTCTTAAAACCAGCGGTTACAGAAACGGGCGCGAAAATTCAAATTCCAATTTTCGTCGAAGAGGGAGAAAGAGTCAAAGTCGATACGCGAACAGGCGAATATGCTTCCAGAGCCAACACTTAAGACCCTACGAGAAAGAGCGCGCAAACTCAATGAAGCGCGCCTTTTTTTTGCTGAGCGAAATATCCTTGAGGTCGATTGCTGCGCGCTCAATCCTTGCGCCGCCATTGATACGCATATCGACGTTATTGATGCTGCAATCACCTCTTATCAAAAAGGGTTTCTCCATACATCGCCTGAATATGCCATGAAAAGGCTTCTTTGCCGAGGAATCGGAGACATTTATTTTCTTGGGCATGTATTTCGCCAAGGGGATATAGGGCGGCTGCACAATCCAGAGTTCACGATGGTCGAATGGTATCGTACTGAGATGCCGTTTTCTGCCATGATCGAAGAAACCTGTGATTTCCTCCGTCTTTTTCTAGGCTCTCTCCCCTCCCGCTCGATTGGATATCGAGAAGCCCTTCTTCAATACGCTGGAATAGATATTCGATCTGCGTCATTGAACGATCTTCAAAAAGCCTCTCAGCGCTTTTCGATAGAGGGCAGCTTGCACTGGAGCCTTGAGACCTATATTCATTGTCTCCTTACGCACGCGGTAGAGCCTCATCTTGGGAGAGGTGAGTTGACTGTTTTCACAGAGTACCCTCCAGAGGAAGCGGCTCTTGCGCGTGTTGTTGAAAAAGAGGGGCATTTTGTGGCGCAGCGTTTTGAAATCTATTGCGAGGGCATTGAACTGGCCAATGGGTACTGCGAACTGGGGCACAGCATTGAGCTGCGCCGCCGATTTACTGAACAAAATACCATCAGAAAAAGCTTAGGAAAAGCCACCTACCCACTCGATGAATCTTTTCTTACAGCCATGGAGAACAATTTCCCCGAATGCTGTGGCGTATCAGTCGGATTCGATCGAGCTCTTATGCTGCAGCTCAAAGCACAAGCGATTAGCGAAGTGCTTCCTTTTGCATGGCCGAGCTAAGGGTCTTGCTGTTTTTTCTTACGTTTCGGAAGAAGCGATTCTCGCAAAATATCTTCCATGGAAGATTTTCCTCCAGGAAGTGGCGTTCGGTGCGCAGCGAAAGGGACGCTTTCTAAGGCAGGCAATGGGCGCGCCTGCTGTTCCAGAAACAAAGCGGCGTTTGCCTGTCTTAGAACATCGTTCAAAATTTCAATCGCGTTTTTTTCTGCTTGCATAGAAGCGAAAGAGACCTCAAAAGCTTCTTTCGCTTGCGCTGCCAAAAAGCGCTCTTGTTCTATCGCCGATTGATAGCGGAGCGCCTCCTCTTTCCAATGCTGCCCCTCCTCTGTCAAAGCGGAGATTTTTGTATGCGCCTCATCTTGAGAAGATTTTTTCTCCTCGGCAGATCCCGCGATCATCCAAAAAGAGCAAAGCAAAGAAGTCTCAAAAGCAAACCGAATGCTATGCGCCCCTTCTATAAAAAAATGGCCCCAGAACCCTAGGCAAAATAACAGAAAAACACTTGCAAAAAAGCCCCTAAAACACCAGATGGAGCTCAAGGAAAACCCGATCAAACTCACGACATAGAGGTCTGTTAGGGACATCGCCCTGGAAAAACAGTGCATTAGAGAGTTTGCGATGAGAAGAAACAGGGTGCTAAACAAGATCCAAGGCATCGCGCATCAATCCACACATCGGGCAGCCAGTTTTTGCTCAAAAACTTGGCTTGCATTATTGACAAGATATGCGGCTAAACTTTCGTCTCCTTCAAATTCCATCGCCACTTTCATTTCCCCCTGTTCACCAGCCTCTGAACAAGTAATTAAAACATAGCACGTACAGCCCTCTTCCTTTCGTCCTTTCGAATGAAACATTTTCACTTCTCCTATACACCTGAATCTCAGGTTATAAATTTTTCACTCCACGGTAGCGCGATAGATCTTTTCCTACAATACAGGAGAGGCCTATCCCATAAAAATCTTCCTCGTGGGGGGCTAAAACCGAAGGGAAAAATTGATATCCACCGCATTTTCATTGAACATTCTCGACTCGACAGAAAGCATAGACTTATCGCCGTCGATCAACGTTGCCCCTACGGCCATGCCCCATCTGTGAAAACCCACCATCGACTTTAAAGGAATATCAATTAAAATATCTTGGCTCAAAGGCCAGCGCACTAAAGCGATGCTCGGATTCGGATCTATTTTTGCGATCACATAGGTCGCATAAATATAAGGGGCGATCGAGAAAGAGCTCAGACACATACCTAAAGAGTACTGTGTTTCAGCATAATTTAAATAAAAACCGTTGGATAGATTCACAAGATTCAAAGGAAGTCCTTCGCAAATAAAATAGCGAGGCTCTTGAGCTGAACTAAAGTACTTAATATCTGTGCTAATAAAAAAACTTTCCGTTCTAAACAGGACAATTTTCCCCCCAAACCCCCAAGAAAACTGAAAATCAGAATAAATTTCTTGGTTGAGTTGCAAGCGAGAGGTGCCAAAAATTCCATAGAAATCGATTCTTTCTTCAAGATTCAAGGTGACAAGGGCCGCATGGGTGGCAAAATGAGCGAGCGTTTGTGAAGGATCAGAGCCGCGAATCTTAGGTTCGTCGCGGAATCTTTGGCGATATGTGTAATCTTCTAATACAGCAAGACGTAAGCTACACCAGGCATTCGGACTGGAAAAAACGCCTATCTTTGAGAAAGCGGGATCGCCTGGGTTTCCGATTAGCATTGCTAACAGTTGACCTGGAAAAAGAAAAAAGACAAAAAAGGAACCTATCCATCCAGGCCGAACCATAGTTCTCTTATAGCAACACAGGAAATTTTGTCCAAACGCAAGAACTTATTGCGAAATAATTTTATTCCTCACTATGGGAAAGAAAAGACTGAGGATACAATCATGACCCTAAAAGATACTACAGAACAGTTAGAGAGCTTTGTTTCGAAACTCTTACAAGACTTAAACAAGGTGCATCGAGGAAATAAAGCTGCAGCGCAAAGAGTGCGAGTCGGCACGATCTCTCTTGAAAAAGTCGCAAAGACATTTCGCAAGGAATCCGTTGAGCTCGAAAGGACAGATCAAACAAAAAAGTTAAAACTTCGCAAAAAGAAAAAACAATGGATATCGAACTCGGCATAGACATCTAGACACAGATCCTGTATTCTTTGTGGCATGCAAAAGCTGCCAGAAATTTTAGAGGTTCCTGTCACTCATCTCTCTTGTAAGAAGGGACACGGAGTCGCCACTCTTCCGCAAGGGAGAGAACTAGAGGTCGCCCATACTGTGCCTGGGGATACTGTGCGCGTCGAATGGCGAAAAAAAAGATATGATCCTCAAAGAGGCAGACTGCTAGAGGTTCTCATCCCTTCCCCAGAGCGCGTGACACCTCGCTGCTCCCATGTAGGAATCTGCGGCGGGTGCTGCTGGCAACAAATGCGTTATGAAGCGCAGCTCCAAGAAAAAACGAAAAGAGTTTGCGATGCCTTTGAAAACCAATTCCCTGTCGATCCGATTCTTCCCTGCAAAGATCCCTATGGCTATCGCAATAAGATGGAATTTTCTTTTTCCCAAAATGGGGCTAGAACTCGCTTTCTCGGACTTATGATCGCGCAGGCCGAACCCTATGTATTTAATCTCACGGAGTGCCATTTAAGCTCTTCTTGGATGCCTCAAGCTCTCAACTCTGTACGGCAATGGTGGGAAAAATCTTCTTTACAGGCCTATCACCCGGCTAAAGACACGGGCTCTCTCCGCTATCTCACCTTAAGGGAAGCCATGCGAACGGGAGAAAAAATGGCTGTATTAAATGTTTCAGGCCATCCAGACTTTGCGCCTTCAAAAACGGATCTCGAAGGATTTATAGAGGCGATTCGAGCCGTCGCGGGAGACGCTGCAATTTTTTTACGCATCCACCAAACAAAAAAAGGAAAGCCTACGCAATTTTTTGAAATGCACCTTGGCGGTGCCGATCACATCCTTGAAAAAATGCACATCAATCATAAAATTTTTTCCTTTAAAATTAGTCCTATCTCTTTTTTTCAACCCAACACCCTGCAAGCGGAAAAGCTCTATGAGCTTGCCTTGAGTTTTTTAAAAAATGTCTCAATTGTGTATGACCTTTACTGCGGGACAGGGACTCTGGGGATGGCCGCTGCGAGCCTTGCACAAAAGGTCGTTGGCATCGAATTGAGCCCAGAGGCTGTTCTCGATGCACAAGACAACCTGAAAAGAAATGGCATAGACAATATGACCTTGCATCAAGGAGATGTCGGGCAAGTTCTCTCCCGACTGATGGCAGAGCCAAATTTTCTTCGCCCCGACGCGGTGATCATCGATCCGCCG